>JAEWCI010000223.1 GCA_023390705.1 Pseudomonadota bacterium | reverse complement strand
TCCACCGCGCGGCTCGCCATGGTGCCCGGCGGGTTGCCGGGCGTGCCGTCGCGCCCCAGGCCCGAGGAAGGGCCGGCCTGCGCGCCGCTGCCCAGCATGGCCGCATCGCTGCGCGGGTCGGGCGTGGTACGGGTGCCCATCATGCCACCCGCCGTCGTGGTGCCAACGCCGGCGGCGGTGCCCATACGGCTGCTGGTTTCGGCCGACTCATCGAAACGTGTCCAACCGCTGGCGCGGTAGTCGGCACCGCGGGCTTCGGCATCCACCGCATTATGGCGGGCCATGATGGTCTCGGCCTCGGCAACGCGGGCCTCGTCGGTGCGCAGCGTCACCAGCGTGCCGCCGCGGCGCACGCCTTCGGCATAGACATGGGCATGTTCCTCGCCAACACCGGCGCCGGTCAGCGCGCCGAGCAGCCCGCCCGCCGCGGCGCCGACGCCGGCACCGGTGAGGGTGGCGACCAGCCAGCCGGCCGCGACCACCGGCCCAAGGCCGGGAATCGCCAGCGCACCAAGGCCGGCGAGCAGGCCGGCGCCGCCGCCGAGGATGGTGCCGATGGTGGCGCCGGTGCCGGCGCCGCTTTCGGTCACGTCACGCTCCAGCGCGGCATCGCCGCCGGCATCGGTGGTGCTGGCCGGACGGTTGGTGATGATGCTGATGTCGTCGCGCAGGAAGCCCGCGGATTCCAGTTCCCCCACCGCGGCGGAGGCATCGGCATAGCTGTCGAACATGCGGGCGATGGTACGGGTGGCCATGGGGATTTCCTCTTCTTTGCTGCAGGTTGTGGGCTAGGTCGTGGGCTACCGGGCCGAGACATTGCCCTGGTAGTCGAGCGCGACGCTGGTCTGCTGGCCGCCGCGCATTGCCCGGCCGCGCCAGATGCCCTGGTCGTCCTTGCGCAGTTCGGAGATGCCGGTGAAACCGGCAGCTTCGATGCGGCCGCGCGCCTGGGCTTCGGTGAAGCTGTTGGCACCAGGCCGCGGCGCCTCGGCATTCGGCGAACCGCCATCCGCCCGCGCCGCCGCGCTGCCGTGTTCAACTGGCCGGTTCGGCGTGGTGGCGCCGGTGGCGGCGCTGCCATGCGCCGCATGGCCAGGCGTCTGGTGATGCATGCTGCCAGGCCGCGGCATCGTGTCAGGGACCGGCCGCGGCGCATCGCGTCGGGTACTGTTCTCGATGGCGGCGGCGGGGGGATTCCGGTCAGGCGTGGCCGGCGAGGTCTGCGCCAGCCCAGCGACCGGGGCAGCGCCAAGCAATGCGAGCCCGAGGATCATCTTGCGCATTACCGATCTTCGTCTTTCCGTTTCTGCCCTTCATGGGGGCGGCCGTGCTCTGGCGGCGTCAACGGCACAGAAGGCCAGACGTTCCGCACGGCGCCTGCGCAACCGCGGTAGTTGCGGTGCCGGGCATGATCAGCCGGCAGCAGGCTGGGTCCGCCGGACCACCTGCAGGCAAGGCAGCGCTTTCGATTCCGGAGCTCCCGGCGCGGGCGTTCACCTGTGGCAAGCGACCAGGTTCGGAACCGAAGGCCAGCCCGTTGCGGATCACGGCCCTTGGGCCGGTTCCAAGCCCTGGCGTGCGTTCACGCCAGTCTGGGATCGGTGCTGGAGGGTTGCTGGAACACCCGGTCCTGGACCGCATGCATCATGCGCGGGCGCTTGGCGCCGGGCTTACCCGAGGGGACCTGCGCATCTCCAGCCAAATGGATTTGCCCGGCTGGGAGATGGCCGGGTCAACCCTGGCCCTGACGATGGCGAGGAGTACGGCAGAGGTCTTTTCGGTGTCCTGCTAGAGCCGCTCCGCACCGAAGCTGTCGCATTGCCGCACCTCGCCGCTTTCGAAGCCGCGGCGGAACCAGCGCACCCGCTGGGCGGAACTGCCATGGGTGAAGCTTTCGGGCACGACCATGCCGCCGCTGCGCCTTTGCAACCGGTCGTCGCCCACCGCCGCGGCGGCATTCAACCCGGATTCCAGGTCGCCGCGTTCCAGGAACTGCTGGGCCTGCTCCGTATGCCTGGCCCAGACTCCGGCAAAGCAATCCGCCTGCAATTCCATCCGGACCGAAAGCGCGTTCGCTTCCGCCTCGCCCGCACGCCGGCGCATGGCATCCACCCGTTCGGTGATGCCAAGAAGCGTCTGCACGTGGTGGCCGACCTCATGCGCTATGACATAGGCACGGGCGAATTCGCCCGGCGCACCCAGCTTCCGCTCCATGTCGCGGAAGAAGGACATGTCGAGATACACCTTGCGGTCGGCAGGGCAGTAGAAGGGACCCATGGCGGCCTGGCCCATGCCGCAGGCGGTCTGCGTCACGCCGGAATAGAGCACCAGGTTGGGCGGCTGGTAGCGCTGGCCGTTGCGCTGGAAGATGGCGGACCAGGAATCCTCGGTGGTTGCCAGCACCTGGGCGACGAAGCGGCGCGGCCCTTCCTCCCCGGCCGGTTCCTCCACTTGGCGGCCCGGCACCGCCTGTGGCGCCGGACCGTCACCGCCCGAGAGGATCACCGACGGATCAACACCCAGGAAAAGCGCCAGCAGGATGATGGCGATGGTGCCGATGCCGCCGCCGGCGATGCGCACCGGCATGCCGCCAAGCCCACCGCCGAAACCGCCTGCGCCGCGCCGATCCTCGATGTTCTCGCTTTCGCGCCCGTCCAGCCGCATCGCCCGTCTCCTGCCGCGGGCAACGATGTTGCGCGCCCGTCTCGCCAGGAAACCCGGGCGGCGGGCGGCGGTTCCGTAATCCAGCTTTCTCGGAGCGGCGATTCACGCCCTCGGTGATTCCACCTCGGGCGATTCGCGGTTCGCTACTCCCGCTTCACGCCGGCGGCGCGGACGATCGGGCCCCATTTGTCGAATTCGGCGCGGACGAAGCGGTCGGTATCCTCCGGGCTGCTCCAGATCGCGACGCTGGCCAGCTCGTCCAGCCGCCGCTTCACCGCCGGCAGCGCCAGGATCTCGCGGCAGGCTTCGCTGAGCCGCTGCAGGATGGGCTGCGGCGTGCCGGCCGGGGCAAAAAGCCCGGTCCAGCTTCGCACCTCGTAGCCGGGCACGCCCTGTTCGGCGATGGTGGGGATATTGGGCTGGGTCGGAACGCGCTGCGCGCTGCCGACGCCAAGAATGCGGAAACGCCCGGCCTCGGCCGGGGGCAGCAGGGTCGGCAGGTTGAGGAAGGCGATCGGGATGTTGCCGCTGATGAGGTCGGCGATGGCCGGCCCGCCGCCGCGATAGGGCACATGCGTCAACTCGGTGCCGGTCAGCATGCGGAACAGCTCGCCGGCCAGGTGGTTGGAACTGCCGACGCCGGAGGACGCGAAGGCAAGCCCGGGCTCCGCCTTCGCCTTGGCCACCAATTCCTGCACGGATTTCACGCCGATCTGGTTGCTGACCGCCATCGCGTTCGGCACGTCGTTCAGCATGCAGATGCCGGCCAGGGCCTGGCGCGGGTCGTAGCCCTGGTCGGTGATGACGAAATGGTTGAAGACGTGGTTGGAAGCTGAGGAGACCAGCAG
>JAEWCI010000187.1 GCA_023390705.1 Pseudomonadota bacterium | reverse complement strand
GCGCTCACCGCCGCCCGGCGGGAAGCGGCGGCGCGGCTGGAGAAGGCGCTGGCGCAGGAATTGCCGCCGCTGAAGCTGGACCGTGCCCGGCTGGTGGTGGAGGTGGCGCCGAAGGAGGAATCGGGCTGGGGGCCGGAGGGCCAGGACCGCGTGACCTTCCTGGTCGCCACCAACCCCGGCCAGACGCCGGGCCAGTTGGACAGGATCGCCTCGGGCGGCGAGCTTTCGCGCCTGATGCTGGCGCTGAAGGTGGTGCTGGCGCGCGGCTCCCCGGTGCCGACGCTGATCTTCGACGAGGTGGATGCCGGCATCGGCGGCGCCACCGCGGCGGCGGTGGGGGAAAGGCTGGAACGGGTGGCGGAGCGGTTGCAGGTGCTGGTGGTCACGCACAGCCCGCAGGTGGCGGCGCGCGGCGCCGCGCATCTGCGCGTGGCCAAGCAGGTGAAGGGCGGCCGCGCCAACACCGTGGTGGAACCGCTGGACAAGCGCGAGCGGCGGGAGGAGCTGGCCCGCATGCTGGCCGGCGAGCGCGTGACGGACGCGGCGCGGGCGGCGGCGGACAGCCTGTTGACGGGCGGGCTGCTGTGATCCGGCCGGCGGTGCCGGCGGATGCCGCCGCGCTGGCGGCGATGCTGCGGGCACTGAATGACGAGCCCAGCCTGCATCCGGAGCGCATCACGCCGGAGAGCGTCGCGCGCGACCTCATCGCCGATCCGCGTTGCCTGGTCCTGCTGGCCGATCCGGGGAGCGGGCCGCTGGGCTTCGCCACGGCGCATGCCTGCTACGACAGCGGGCATAGCCGCTGGGGCCTCTTCGTCAACGACCTCTATGTCCGGCCTGAGGCGCGCCGGCATGGCACCGGGCGGTCCCTGGTTGCCGCCGTCGCCGCCGCGGCGCGGCGCGAGGGCGGGCATTTCCTGTGGTGGAACGCCGATGCCGGGGACAGCCTGGCCCACGCCTTCCACGCGACGCTTGGGGCGGAGATGGCGGAGGTGACCGATTTCCTGCTGGCCGGCAGTGCCTTCCGGCACCTTGCGGATGAGGCCGGAGCATGAGCACGACCACCCTGCGCAGCCAGCCGCCCGAGGCGCTGACCGAGGCGGAGGCCGCCGCCGAACTGGCGCGGCTGGCCGCCGAGATCGCGCACCATGACCGCGCCTATCACGAACGCGACGCGCCGGAGATCAGCGACGCTGATTACGATGCGCTGGTCCGCCGCAACCGCGCCATCGAGGCCCGCTTCCCCGAACTGATCCGCGAGGACAGCCCGAGCCGCCGGGTCGGCGCCGCCGCCGCCGAGGGCTTTTCCAAGGTCCGGCACGGCGTGCCGATGCTCTCGCTCGACAACGCCTTCGCGCCGGAGGATTTCCACGAATTCTGCGCCCGCATCCGCCGCTTCCTCGGGCTGAAGGACGACGTTCTGCACTTCGTTGGCGAGCCGAAGATAGACGGGCTTTCGGTGAACCTGCTCTACGAGGATGGCCGCTTCGTCCGCGGCGCCACGCGCGGCGACGGGACGGAAGGCGAGGACATCACCGCCAATCTGAGGACGCTGCGCGACCTGCCGCTGCGCTTGAAGGGCAAGGCACCGGCGCGCATCGAGATCCGCGGCGAGGTATTCTGCGAGAAGGCGGATTTCCTCGCCTTCAATGCGAAGGAAGGCGAGGCCGGGCGCAAGGTCTTCGCCAATCCGCGCAATTTCGCCGCCGGCTCGCTGCGCCAGCTCGACCCGAAGATCACCGCGCAGCGGCCGCTCAAGCTCTTCGCCTATGCCATGGGCGCGGCCAGCGAGGTGCCGGTGGAAACCCACTGGAACTGGCTGCGCCTGCTGCGCGACTGGGGTTTTGCCGTGAACCCCTTTTCCCGCCGGCTGGAGACCGAGGCCGATGCCACCGCCTTCCAGGCGGAGATGGCGGCGGAACGCGCCGGGCTCGCCTATGACATAGACGGCGTGGTGTACAAGCTGGACCGGCTGGACTGGCAGGCCCGCCTCGGCTTCGTCGGCCGCGCGCCGCGCTGGGCCATCGCCTGGAAATTCCCCGCCGAGCAGGCGATGACGCGGCTGCTGCGCATCGAGATCCAGGTCGGACGCACCGGCGCGCTGACGCCGCGGGCGGTGATGGAGCCGGTGAATGTCGGCGGCGTCATCGTGCAGCACGCGACCCTGCACAACGAGGACGAGATCGCCCGCAAGGACGTGCGCCCCGGCGACACGGTGGTGCTGCAGCGCGCCGGGGACGTCATCCCGCAGATCGTCGCCGTGGTGGCGGAGAAGCGCCCGGCGGACAGCCGGCCCTTCGAATTCCCCACACTCTGCCCGGTCTGCGGCAGCCATGCCGTGCGGCCGGAAGGCGAGGTGGTGCGCCGCTGCACCGGCGGCCTCACCTGCGCCGCGCAGACGGTGGAGCGGCTGAAGCATTTCGTCGCCCGCAACACCATGGATATCGAGGGGCTGGGCGAGGAACGCATCCAGGAGCTGTTCGAGCTCGGCTGGCTGCGCAGCCCGGCCGACATCTTCCGCCTGCCGGAGCATGCCGCCGAATTGCGCGAGCGCGAGGGCTGGGGCGAGACCAGCGTGCGCAACCTGATCCGCGCCATCGAGGCCCGGCGCAACCCGCCCTTCGACCGCTTCATCTTCGCCCTCGGCATCCGCCGCATCGGCGAGGCGAATGCCAAGCTGCTGGCGCGCCACTATCACTCCCTGCCGGAATGGCGGGAGAGGATGATCGCGGCGCGCGTCATCGGCAGCGAGGCGCGGGAGGAGCTGGGCAGCATCCAGGGCATCGGCCCCGCCATCGCGCAGGAGCTGGTGGAGTTCTTCGCCGAGCCGCGCAACCTGGCGGCGCTGGATGATCTGGCGCGGCAGGTGACGCCGCAGGAAGTCGCTGCCGCTGGCGACGCGGACAGCCCCTTCGCCGGCAAGACCCTGGTCTTCACCGGCACGCTAGAGACGATGACGCGGCCGGAGGCCGAGGCCCGCGCCGAACGCCTGGGCGCCAAGGTGACCAAGAGCGTCTCGAAGAAGACGGATTTCGTCGTGATCGGCGCCGACGCCGGCAGCAAGGCGGCCAAGGCCGCGGAACTGGGCGTGCGGACGCTGACCGAGGCCGAGTGGCGGGAGATGGCTGGTATGTAATTGGCTGGACGTCAGAGCCTCCCTCGCAGAAATGCATTAGATCGCATAATCTTCTGGATGTTCAGGTATCGCTTTCGGTCCGCCCGGGACATTGATAATAAGAAATGGTGTTTATAGCCAGTTACGCATCCCACATCGCCCTCGAGACCCGAATCACCGGGTATTACGAATGAAACACGAAGCAATGCAAGGCATCCCAGAACTGGCTTCACAAGAATTGGTGCTTTTGCGGTTATTTCTGACGAAATCCTGATTCCGATTGAAATTTTTCTTTTTGAGGTTAATCCATATCCAGTAAGCAATAGATTGAATTTGCCTTTCTGTTTTCTTATGAAGACGCTACTCAAAGGCTCCCATCCAGACTTCTGCCATTCTGGTGGATTTATACGCTTACTGCCGCGCCTGAATCTTGTCAGCGCTGTGCCCTTACCAGGGCGCCTCGTCAAATCCATGCACGGATGCTTAGGCCAAGGTGGCCCCAGCTCATCGAAGAAAACACGCCCTCCATAGGGAGATTGATAAAAGAAAACCGGAGCGCCGCAGACAGGGCAGTTCGCATTCGGATTCAGAAAGCTTTCAAAGCTGTATTTTTGCCCCGCTGAAAACTCGAAAGATCTCTTTGGAGCCCATTCTATATATTCACAATATCTTCTGCGTGCGCCTGTTGGAGAAATCCAATACCCCGTCCACCCACCAAAACCACAGTTGCAATCGGGATAATGGTTCCATGCGTTGCACATGGTGCTTCCTGCGCCAGCGAAATTATGACGGCATATTAAGAATAGTAGGTGCGGTGCAGTACCTCAAAAACCGAGGAGGCCGGAGCTATCAATCGGAAGCAGAAATTTCTGGATCGGTATGAATATCCCTTGTAGCAGCACCGCTCAGATGCCGTGTGCAGCATCACAAGCAGCATCGTGCCACGAATTCCGCGCCGCGTGGCATCATGGGCGGCGCCGTGGCCGTGGAGCGGGCCAGCCCTTCCTTCTTACAGCGGCGCGCAGGCCGCCCGCAGCCATTCAGCGGTGGCGGCGTCGCAGTGCGGCACCACCTCGGCCAGCACCCGCGCGTGATAGGCGTCCACCCAGGCGCGTTCCGCCTGGTTCAGCATCCGCGACACGATCAGCCGGCGCTCGTACGGCGCCAGGGTCAGCGTCTCGAATTCCAGGAAGGGCTTGACCTGGTCGGGCTGCGGCGCGGCCTCCCGCACCAGCAGCAAGTTCTCGATGCGGATGCCATAGGCGCCCGGGAGGTAATAGCCCGGCTCGTCGGAGAGGATCATCCCGGCGTCCAGCGGCACCGGCCGCGCCGCCCGGCTGAAGGCCACCGGCCCTTCATGCACGGACAGGAAGCTGCCCACGCCATGGCCGGTGCCGTGGTCGAAATCCAGCCCCGCTTCCCACAAGGGCCGCCGCGCGATGGCGTCCAGGTGCGGCCCGGCCAGCCCCTTCGGGAAGCGCAGCATGGCCAAAGCGAGGTGCCCGCGCAGCACGCGGGTGTAGCGTTCACGCAGCAGCGACGGCGGCTCGCCCGGCCCGGTCCAGAGCGTGCGGGTGACATCCGTGGTGCCGTCGCGGAACTGGCCGCCGGAATCGATGAGATAGGCCTCGTCCGGCCGGATCGGCCGGTCGCTTTCCGGCGTGGCGCGGTAGTGCACCACCGCGCCGTGCTCCCCGGCGCCGCTGATGGCGGGGAAGCTCTCGGCATGGAAGAGCGGCAGGGCACGGCGGAATTCCAGCAGCCGCGCCGCGGCGCTCATCTCGGTCTGCCCGCCGGCGGGCGCGGCGGCGCTGAACCAGGCGAGGAAGCGGGCCAGCGCCACGGCATCCCGCCGGTGCGCGGCGCGGGCGCCTTCCTGCTCCACCGGGTTCTTGCGGGCGCGCGGCAGGCGGCAGGGGTCCTCGCCTTCCGTTACCGTCGCCTCGGCGCCCCGCAGGGTGCGGGAGAACCATTCAGGCGTCACTTCCGGGTCCACCCGCACCCGCTTGCCGCGCAGCGCCCGTAGCGCCGCGTCCAGCGCATCGCGCGGCCGCGGCACCACGGCATTGCCGAGATGCGCGCGCGTCCCGGCCGAAAGCTTGGCGGGGTCGAGGAACAACTCCACCGTCGCATCGGCATGCAGCAGGGCGAAGCCAAGGGCGAGCGGCGTGTGCTCCAGGTCGCCGCCACGGATGTTCAGCAGCCAGGCGATGCT
>JAEWCI010000186.1 GCA_023390705.1 Pseudomonadota bacterium | reverse complement strand
CCCTGGCTTCAACGGCGCCTTCCGCGACTGGGAACTGGCCTGCTTCCTGGCGTGGCGGGACGGGCGACCGGTGGGGCGCATCAGCGCCTCCTGGCCGCTCGTGGGGCACAGCGAAGGCATCGGCAATTTCGGCTTCCTGGCGCTGGAGCGGGACCCCGCGGTGCTGACGGCGCTGCTGGAGGCGGCCGGGGGTTGGCTGGCGCGGCGCGGTGCGGCGCGGCTGCGCGGCCCCTTCAGCTTCACCATCAACCATGAGGCCGGGGTGCAGGTGGCGGGCTTCGACCAGCCGCCGGTCATCCACATGCCACGCAACCCGCCCTGGCTGGGGGAAATGCTGGAAGCGGCCGGGCTCGCCCCGGAAAAGGACCTGGTGAACTGCACCGTCACCATGGCGGAGGAACGCGGCACGCAGCGCGTGGCACGCATGCTGGCGCGCTGGCCGGGAGCTGCCGGGCTACGCTTCCGCCGCCTGGACCGCCACCGCTTCAGTGCCGAGATCCACCTGGTAGCCACGCTGTTCAATGACGCCTGGGCAGGGAATTGGGGCGCCCTGCCGGTGAGTATTGCGGAGGCCGACACCATCGCCCGGCTGATGCGGCCCATGCTGCTGACCGGGGAAGTCTTCTTCGCGGAATGGCAGGGCAGGCCGATCGGCGTCGCCAGCATCATTCCCAACCTGGACGAGGCAACGCACGGCCTGGAGGGGCGGCTGCTGCCCTTCGGCTGGTGGAGAGTGGCGCGGCTGCTGCTGACCGGGCGCGGCCAGGCGGCCAGGCTGCCGATGCTTGGCATCAGCCGGGCCTTTCGCGGCCATCCCGCTTCCGCTCTGGCCGGCTATGGGCTGGTGCTGCGCTGTCTGCAGCATGCCCGGGCGCGCGGCTGGGCGCGCGTGGAACTGGGCTGGCTGCTGGAGGACAACCGGCCGGCATTGAATTTCATCGCAACGCTGCCCGCCCCGGTCACCGGCCGATGGCGGCTCTATGGGGCGGCGCTGCCCCTTGCCGGCAGCGCTTCGCATCGTTGACTTGCCGGCGGCATGCTGCCATCGCCCGCCTGCCGATGTTGCCCCCCGCCCCGCCTCGACGCTTCCTGTTCCTGCAGGGCCCGTCGGTTGCCGTCTTCACCGAAACCGGCGCCCGCCTGCGGGAACTGGGCCACAAGGTCTGGCGGATCAATTTCTGCCTGGGCGACTGGCTGCTCTGGCATGGCCCGGGCTGCATCAATTTCCGTGGCCGGCTGGAAGACTGGCCCGGCTTCATCGCCGGTTTCCTCGACCGCGAAGCCGTCACCGACCTGGTGCTGCTGGGCGAACAGCGGCCCTACCACCGCATCGCCATCGAAGCGGCGCGGCAGCGCGGGGTGCAGGTGGCGGTGGTGGATTACGGCTATCTCCGCCCGGACTGGGTGACGCTGGAACGCGACGGCATGGGGGCGGAAAGCCGCTTCCCGCGCGACCCCGGCGCCATCCTGGCCCTGGCCGAAGGGCTGCCGCCGGTGGATTTCGCCCCCCGCTACCGGGACAGCTTCTTCCACCAGGCGCTGGGCGAGGTGATCTATCACTGGTCCTCGCTGCTGCCCTGGCCCTTCCCGCACTACCGCCGCTTCATGCTGCACCATCCGCTGGCGGCGCATATCGCCACCGTGCGCCAGTTGCTGCGGCGCGGGCGGGAGAACCGGCGGGCAGCCGCCATCCTGGAAGCCCAGCGGGGCAGGCCGCTCTGGCTCTTCGCCATGCAGATGGAAACCGACTACTCCATCCGCGCCTATTCCGACTTCCCCGACATGGATGCCGCCCTGGCCGCCACGGTGCGGAGCTTCGCCCGCGCCGCGCCGGCCGATGCCGGGCTGCTGGTGAAGGTGCATCCGCTGGACCCGGGGCTGAAGAACTGGCGCCGCCGGGTGGCGCGCATCGCCGCCGCGGCCGGGGTGGCGGAGCGGGTGCACTATCTCGGCGGCGCCCTGCCGGCGGAGCCGGTGATCCGGGCCTGCCGCGGCGTGGTGACGGTGAACAGCACGCTGGGCATCGGCGCCCTCGCGATGGGCTGCCCGGTGCATCCGCTGGGCCGGGCGATCTATGCGGTGCCGGGCCTCTCCTGGCTCGGCCCGCTCGATGATTTCTGGCGGCAGGCGCCGCCGCCCGAACCGCGCCTGGCCGATGCCTTCCTGCGCGGCATCGCCGCCTGCCTGCAGGTGCGCGGCGTCGGCTTCGCCCAGCCCGGCCGCGCCGCGGCGGTGGAGGGCGTGACGCGGCGGCTGCACCTGAACCTGCTGAACCAGCCGCTGCATGAGGACGGCACGCCCGTACCATGATCGGCGTGGATGGACGCACCGGTCATGTCCGGCTTCCGCTCCTGCCGCGCGATTCGCGCCCTGCGGCGTTCCCGCCCCATACCGGCCAGCATGAATGCTGACGGGCATGGCTCTTGTCCGGCGCCGCCATTTTGTTGACACACAAAGGCGCGCTCAGTCGCCCGGCGCTGCCTCCGGCAGCTTGGCTACGCCGCATAAGCGGCGGCCGCCCTAGGGGCGCGCGG
>JAEWCI010000162.1 GCA_023390705.1 Pseudomonadota bacterium | reverse complement strand
CCCCCCCCCCGGCCCCAGCGGGGCATGCCTGCCACGGCAATGCCGGAGGGGGCCGGTCACCGCGCCCCCTCCGTTTCCAACTTGCATCCAGGGCTGCATCATCGCATGGGGCGGCGGCCGGATAATGAATCCTGGGGAGACGACCATGCCTGCCATATTGACCCGCCGCGCCGCCCTGGCGGCCACCGCCGGGCTCCTTGCCGCGCCACGTCTGGCCGGTGCGCAGCCCTACCGGGCGGAGTTCAAGCTTTCGGTGGTGGGCAACCGGCCCATCCCCTTCGCCGACGGTGCCTTCCATTGGGCGGAACTGGTCACGCAGCGCAGCGGCGGCCGGATCAATGTGAAGGTCTATCCCGGCAGCCAGTTGGTCGGTGGCGACCAGACACGGGAATTGCTGGCGATGCGCCAGGGCGTAATTGATTTCTGCGTCTACTCCACCATCAACATCAGCCCGCAGGTGCGGGAAGCCAGCCTGTTCCAACTGCCCTTCCTGATGCCCGACCACCGCGCCTTCGACGCGGTGATTCGCGGCGAGCCCGGGCGCGATTTCTTCCAGGTCCTGGAACGCCGCGACATCGTTCCCCTGGCCTGGGGCGAGAACGGCTTCCGCGAGATCAGCAACAGCAAGCGCGCCATCCATACGCCCGCCGACCTGCGCGGCATGAAGATCCGCTTCGCCGCCGGCAACATCTTCAAGGACATATTCGAGGGCCTCGGCGCCAACCCGGTGCAGATGTCCTTCGCGGATCTGCAGCCGGCGCTCTCCACCGGCGCGGTGGACGGGCAGGAGAACCCGATCAACCTGTTTCTCGCCTTCCGCATGGACACGCTGGCGCAGAAGCACCTGACGGTTTGGAATTACGTGAACGACCCGCTGGTCTTCGCCGTCTCGAAGCAGGTCTGGGCCGGCTTCAGCCCCGCCGACCAGCAACTGGTCCGCGACTGCGCCGAGGAAGCCGGCCGCGCCGAAATTGCCCTCACCCGCAAGGGCCTCGGCCTGGATGGCGATGACAGCGCCATGCAGGAGCTGAAGCAGCGCGGCGTGGAGGTGACGGTGCTGACGCCCGAGCAGAAGCGCGCCTTCGCCCAGGCCACCCGCCCTGTCTTCGAAAAATGGGCAGGGACCGTGGGGCGGGAACTGGTGGCCAAGGCGGAAGCGGCGATCCGCGCGGTTTCGTAAGGGCGAGGGCCGATGAGCGCCGAGCTTGACCCGGGCGCGGCGCCGCCCGACCCGCCCACCCGCGTGCCGCTGGCGGTGGAGAAGCTGCTGATCGCCCTTGCCATGGCGGCGATGGCGCTGATCACCGCCGCCAATGTCGTCATCCGTTATCTCACCGATGTCAGCCTGGCCTTCACCGAGGAGTATTCGGTGGCCTTGATGGTTGTGGTGGCGTTGCTCGGCACCGGCCTGGCGACCGCCGCCGGCCGGCACATTCGTATCGGCTACTTCACGGATATGCTGCCGCCGCGCGGCCGCCGCGCGGCGGAACTGGTGGCGCTGGGCCTGGTGGTGCTGATGTTCGGCATCCTCGCCTGGTGGGGCGCTTCGCTGGTCTGGGACGAGTACCGCTTCGAGATCATGTCCAGCGGCCTCGGCCTGCCGAATTGGTGGTACACCATCTGGCTGCCGCTGCTCTCGCTCGCGATCATCGGCCGGGCGCTGGGGCGGGTGGTCCGGCTGTGGCGCGGGCAGGTGGGCTGATGACAGGCACCATCCTGTTCCTCGCCTTCGTCATCATGCTGTTCGGCGGAGTGCCTATCGGCGTGGCCCTCGGGCTTGCCGGCACCCTGGCCATCGTGCTGGCAGACCAGGCGATCGTCGCGGTGCCGACCAATGTCTATGCCGGCATCGCCAAATACCCGCTGATCGCCATTCCGATGTTCGTGCTGGTCGGCAGCGTCTTCGACCGCACCGGCGTGGCGCTGCGCCTGGTGCGCTTCGCCACCGCCCTGGTCGGCGCCGGGCGTGGCGCGCTGGCCAGCGTGGCGGTGCTGGTGGCCATGGTGATCGGCGGCATCAGTGGCAGCGGCCCGGCGACCTCCGCCGCGGTCGGCCAGGTGGTGACGCGGAGCATGGCGCGGGACGGCTATCCCCGCCCCTTCATCGCCAGCGTGGTCGGTGCCGCCGCGGCCACCGATATCCTGATCCCGCCCTCCATCGCGTTCATCGTCTATGCGGTGCTGGTGCCGGGAGTTTCCGTGCCGGCCATCTTCGCCGCGGGCATGTTTCCGGGCATCCTGGCCGGGCTCGCCATCATCGTGCCCATCATCGCCATTTCCATCCTGCGCGATTTCGGCGGCAAGGCGCGCGGCGAGGAGCGCCTGCGGGTCTGGCAGACCTTCAAGGAAGCGATCTGGGGCCTGCTGGCACCGGTGGTGATCCTGGGCGGCATGCGCATCGGCGCCTTCACCCCGACGGAAGCGGCGGTGATGGCGGTCTTCTACGGGCTGTTCGTCGGCTTCGTGGTCTATCGCAGCCTGACCCTGCGCGATGTCTATGAAATGCTGGTGGAGGCCGGCGAGCTTTCCGCCGTGATCCTCATCGTCATCGCCCTGGCCTCGGTCTTCGCCTGGAGCACCAGCACACTCGGCATCGTGCAGCCGGTGGCCTTGTGGATCGTCGGGCTGGGCCTTGGGGAGTACGGTACCATCGCCCTGCTGATGCTGGTGCTGATCATCATCGGCATGTTCCTGGACGGTGTCTCCACCTTCCTGATCCTGCTGCCGGTGCTGATCCCCATTGCCCAGGCCTTCCACTGGGACCTGACCTGGTTCGGCGTGATCCTGACCATGAAGATCGCCATCGGCCAGTTCACCCCGCCCCTGGCGGTGAACCTGATGGTTTCCTGCCGGATTGCCGGGGTGACCATGGAAAGCACCATCCCCTGGGTGGTCTGGATGATCCTGGCGATGTTCGTGGCGCTGGCCCTGGTGGTGGCCTTCCCGGAGATCGCGCTGTGGCTGCCGCGGGCGACGGTAGGGCTCTGAAGCACCGCCAGTCGGCGCCGGCGACCGGAGGGAAGGCCGGCATGTTCACCAGTGGACATACCAAGGAATCAGGCTGCGCTGCGCCGGACTTCGCCCGGGTACAGCGCATCCTGTTCGGCCCTTAGCCGGTCCACCAGGCGCCCCGCCGGAATCTCGACATCCGCGCGGGTCAGCACGCTGTCCCTGGCCACGTCGCGCTTCAGCCGGCAACCCTCCGCCAGGCCGATCGGCAGCAGATCCTGCTCCCGTGCAGCCGCGTATTTCTCACACTGGCCATAGCTATGGTAGCCGCCGAGCCCATCGAGCACAGTTCCGGCCTTGAGATCGGTCTTGGCCAGGGTCACGACCTCCACCAGGGGGCCATCCAGCGGCCGCAGCACCGGGTCACCGCACAGCACCACCCGGGCGACGGAGAGCGGCACCTCGAAATGGCAGAGGTG
>JAEWCI010000132.1 GCA_023390705.1 Pseudomonadota bacterium | reverse complement strand
GCCGCGGGGTCGGCGACATCGGCGGCGATGGCCACCGCCTGACCCTCCTTCTCCTCGATCGCCGCCACGGTCGCCCGCGCCGCCTCCAGCGAGAGATCGGCCACCGCCACCCAGGCGCCCTCCCGCGCCATGGCCAGCGCCGTGGCGCGGCCGATGCCGGAACCGCCGCCGGTGACCAGGGCCGACTTGCCCTCCAGCATGCCCGCCATGCCGTTCAGCCCCGTGCCCAGGCGCCGGCCAGCGCCGCGGCGGCATGGCGCAGCGCCGTGTCGGCCGCCGGAATCAGCCGCCCCATGGTGAGGAAGCCATGCATCTGGTCGGCGATGTGCAGATGCGTCACATGCCCCCCTTCCTCGTCGAGCCGCTGGGCGTAGCGCATGCCCTCGTCGCAGAGCGGATCATGCCCCACCGTCAGCACGAAACCCGGCGGCGCGCCGGCGAGGCTCGCGGCGCGCAGCGGCGAGGCGCGCCAGTCCAACTCGTCCCGCCCGTCGCGCAGGTAGTGTTCGATGAAATAGCCCATGGTCTTCGCCACCAGCGGATAGCCTTCGGTGATGCGCTGGTAGGAGGGCTGCACCCGCGTCATGTCCGTCACCGGGTATAGCAGCATCTGCAGCGCCGGCATCGGCACCGCGCCGTCGCGCGCCATCAGCCCCAGCACGGCGGCCAGGTTGCCGCCGGCACTGTCGCCGCCCACTGCGATGCGCGCCGGGTCGATGCCGAGCGCCGCCGCTTCCGCCACGAGGTAACGCAGCGCTGCCGCGGCATCCTCCACCGCGGCGGGGAATTTGTGTTCCGGTGCCAGGCGGTAATCCACCGCGACGACGCAGCCGCCGCTGTAATTCGCCAGGGTGCGGCAGAGCTGGTCATGGCTTTCGAGGTCGCCGATCACCCAGCCACCGCCATGCAGATACATCAGGCAGGGCAGCACGGCGCCGGGTGTGCTGCCGGCCGGACGGTAAAGCCGCAGCGGCACCGTGTCGCAGCGTAGCGCCCGCACCTCCGCCACCTCCTGCGGGGGTGGCTGCAGCACGTTGCGGGAAGCCGCATAGGCCGCCCGCGCCTCGGGCGGCGGCAGGCTGTCCAGCGGCGGTCGGCCGACCGCCTTGATAAGGTCGAGAACGGCCTGGGCGCCGGGATCGAGTGGCATGGTTCAGCCCATCCAGTCGAGAATGGCGCGGGCGGTGGCCAGGGGCTGGTCCAGCTCCGCCAGATGCCCGGCGCCGGGGATGATGCGCAGCTCACTCGGCCCACCCAGGCCCTTGGCGAAGCGTTCCGCATAGCTGCGCGGCATGACGCGGTCCTGGTCGCCCCACAGCAGCAGGGTCGGCGCGGTTATCAGCGGCAGGCGCTTTGCCAGCCCGGTATTGCCGAGCGGCCAGAGGAAGCGCGCCGCGGCCTCGTTCGCGCGGGTCTGCTCGATCGGCCATTCCACCGAATTGGCGCCTTCCGGCAATGCCTTCAGCGCCTTCCAGCTTTCCGGCTCGGCGCAGAGAAGCCCTGGCAGCCTGTCCGCCCGCTGCGCCCAGGGGTCGGCCGGCGGGTCGGCTTCGTCATAGAGGCCGAAGGGCGCGATCAGCGCCAGCTTCCGCACCATGCCGGGCCACACCGCCGCCACATCCGCCGCCAGCGCCGCGCCGACCGAACTCGCGGCGAGATCGGCGCCGGTGAGGCCCGCGGCATCCAGCAATTGCCGCACCGCCAGCACCCAGTCGAGCTGGGTATCGAGCACGCTGTGGCCGCGCTCCCCCCCGGGAAAGCCGGGAAGCGAGGGCACCACCACGGTCCGGTGCTTCGCCAGTTGGTCAAGGAATGGCACCCAACGTGGCAGCCCACCGAAGCCGGCGATGAAGCCGAGGACGGGCCCGCTTCCCTTGCGCCAGATGCGCGACTGGAAGCCGTTGAGATCGATGTTGAAGGTATGAAGCTCGCTCACGCTGGGGCTCCGCTTGGCGCGCTGGTCATTCGGCGGCGAGGGGGCGGAAGGCCGGCAGCGCCGCGCGCTCGGCATCCTCAATGGGCCGCGGCCACCAGCGGTCCTCCCACTCCCCGAAGATCGGCCTGAGTTGCGGCAGCACCCTTTCCGCGAACAGCTTCGTGTTGTACTGGGTCAACTGCTTGTCCATGTCGCCATATTGCAGCAGCAGCATCAGGTGGCCGACATTCAGGCTGTGCGCCACTTCGCGCAACTGCTCCACGACCTCCTCCGGGCTGCCGATGACGACATAGCCGCGCTCGACGATCTCCTGCATCGTCAGCGTGTTGCGCTGGCTGCGCTGCTCGGCGATCAGCGTCTGCGCGCTGGCGGCCTTCTTCACCTGGCTTTCCAGCCCGGCGCGCTGGGTCGCCTCCGTGGTGTAGCCGGGCGGCGCGGCGAAGCGCGGGTCCACATGCAGGCAGCGGCCGTAGAAATACTCGGCGGGACGGGAGTAGAGCTCCATCGCCTGTTCGCGGCTTTCGGCGACGCCAACGAACTGCAGGAAGCCGGCGCGATGGGGGTTACGGTCCTTGCCAAGACGGTCCATCTCCGCCCAGAAGCCGTCCATCGTCGCCTTGCCGGCCTTGTAGCCGTAATAGGAGAGATAGCAGTAGACGTAGTCCATCTCGGCGCACCAGCGCCAGGTTTCCACGCTGCCGCCGCCGGGAATCCAGATGGGCGGGTGCGGCTGCTGCAATGGGCGCGGCCAGATGTTGACGTAGCGCTGCTGGTTGTAGCGGCCGTTGAAGGCGAAGGTGTCCTTCTCCGTCCAGGCCCGCAGCACCAGGTCATGCGCTTCCAGGTAGCGCTCCCGCAGCATGGAGGGGTTCTGGCCGTAGGCGAAGCAGGTATCCATCGGCGTGCCCACCGGGAAGCCGGCGATCAGCCGGCCGCCCGAGATCACGTCGATCATCGCGAATTCCTCCGCGACGCGGGTCGGCGGATTGTAGAGCGCGAGGGAATTGCCCATGACGCAGATCGGCGTCTTCACCGTGCGCCGGGCGAGGGAGGAGGCAATGAGATTCGGGCTGGGCATCAGGCCGTAGCCGTTGGAATGGTGCTCGTTCACGCAGATGGCGTCGAAGCCCATCTCGGCGGCGTATTCCAGCTCGTCCATGAAGTCGTTGTACATGTGGTGTGCGCGCTTCGGGTCGAAGAGCGAGGAATGCACATCCACCCATACCGAGGGATGCTTCTGCT
This sequence comes from Pseudomonadota bacterium, assembly GCA_023390705.1. Lineage (GTDB taxonomy): Bacteria > Pseudomonadota > Alphaproteobacteria > Acetobacterales > Acetobacteraceae > JAEWCI01. Next base: position 1,936 of record JAEWCI010000132.1, on the reverse strand, counting down.
GGAAGTCCTCCGGCAGTTCCGTGTACGGCATCAGGTGGAACCACATCAGCTTCATGGCCGTCCGTCCCTTCCGTTCCTCGTTGCCTGCCCGGTCCGCTACAGCGGAATGGCCAGCAGGGTGTCAATGCGCGAACTGTCGCAGACCACGATGCGTTCCGCCAGCCTCAGCATGCCGGCACCATCACGGCGGAACAGGTCCAGGTAGCGGCCGCTGGCGAAGACGGAGGTGGCGCCATCCCGCATGGTGCGCACCACCAGGAAGGGGGTTTCCGCCCGTATCGCACCGTCCGTTTCAGCTTCCGCGAGGGGCAGGCCGATGATGTGGCGGTAGCCGTGGCGTTCGTAGATATTCGCTTCCCGCAGCGCGGAGATGCGGTCGCGCAGCATGCCGCGGCTGTCGGCCCAGATCAGCCCGGCTTCCATGCCGCGACGGTGGTTGTCGGCGGTGGTGACGCGGTAGAGGCATTGTTCCAGGAAGAAATCCGGCCAGCCTTCCAGCCGGTCGTCATCGATGCAGCGGGCATAGGCGGCCTGGAAGGCATGGATTTCCTGCAGCATGGTCACAGCCCCGTCGCCGCGCGCCAGGCTTTCCAGAAGCCGCGCACCGAAGCCTCGCTGGCCCGGCTGTTGCTGCTTTCCACGGCGTGACCGCCCATTTCCAGCACCGCCCTTTCGCTCGAAGCGCCGGCCACGCCGCGCTGCACGAAGCCGCCGACGCAGCCATCCTCCATCGAGACGAAGCCGGCCGGCCCCACCAGGTTGCACTGCTTCAGCCGCGCCCTGCGTTGCTCCGGCGTGTCCTCGGCGAAGCCGAGATAGATCCAATTGAGATCGGTGCGCGCAACGCCGCGCGGCACCACCTGGCGCAGCGCGATGCAATTCTGGATCTGCTGCAGCACGAAGGTGGGAAAGACGCTGAGGATCTGCAGCGTCACGTCATCGCCGAATTCCTCGAAGCCGTGCAGCACGGAGGGATCGGCAAGCCGGTAGTCGCTGTCGGACCGGATGGCCTGCTGCGCGTATTCGCCGCCCGCCGTCGCCCTGCCACGGTCCACGGCGGACCAGCTCACATGGTTGCCACCGCTTTCGCTGAGGATCAGCCCGCCTTTCTGGGTCAGCCGGTTCACCTCGAAGGTGGTGAAGAACAGGTGCAGCAGGGAGGCATGATAGCTGTCCCTGACATTCTCCGTATAGAGCTTCCAGTTGTTCGGCAGGTCCTGGGTGAAGCGGCCCAGCACCGCCGGGGTGCGGCCGGCCAGCACGCGGCGGATGCGCGCCGCGATCTCGGCGCCGAGATACGCCTCCAGCGGCGGCGTCGCTTCATGCAGCGTTCCGAAGACCAGCCCGGCGATCCGCTCGACGCGCAATTTGCGCGGCCCATGGTCCTCCAGCCGGAACTCCTTCGGCATGCCGCCCTTGCCGGCGATGCCGTTGCGGAAGGCGACGCCGCAGAGATTGCCTTTAAGGTCGTAGCGCCAGGCATGATAGATGCAGGTGAGGTCCTTGCCATGGCCGCATTCATCCAGCGCGATCAGCGCGCCGCGATGCGCGCAGCGATTCTCGAAGGCGTTGATGCCGCCCTCGGCATCCCGCGTCACCACCACCGGCAGGTCGCCGATCTGCGTCGTGCGCCAGTCGCCAGGCTTCGGGATGTCCGTTTCCAGGCAAAGGTAATGCCAATGCGGGCCACGGAAGATGCGTTCCTGCTCCAGCGCCAGCACGTCCTCCCGCTGGAACACCCAGTATGGCACGCGCGTCAACTGCGCCGCCGGCCAGGGCGCCATGGCGGGTTCCGGCAGGCTTGGCGGGCTGTGGTCCGGCATGGTGAACCCCCCTTCAGTCCAGGGTGACGCGGGCGCTGCGGATGACGGCGCTCCAGCGCTCGCCTTCCTCGGCGAAGAAGCCGGCGGTCGCGGCGGGCGGCTCGCCACCCGGC
>JAEWCI010000013.1 GCA_023390705.1 Pseudomonadota bacterium | reverse complement strand
GTGCTGGTGGGCTTCGCCGCCTGGGCCTGGGGTCAGGCGCAGCGGGCCGGCATCACCGGCCGGCGCATCGGCGGCGGGCTGGCGGTGCTTTCGCTGGCAGCGGCCATCACCCTGCTGGTCGGACTGCGCACCGCCCCGCCGGCCGAGGCCGCGAGTGGCGCCGAGGTCTGGTCCGACGCCCGGGTTGCCGCCCTGCGGGCCGAGGGCAGGCCGGTTTTCGTCAACCTCACTGCGGCCTGGTGCGTGACCTGCAAGGTCAATGAAAGGGTGGCGCTGCAGGCCGATGCGGTGCGCGAAGTCTTCGCCGCGCGCGGCATCGCCTATCTCAAGGGCGACTGGACCAATGGCGACGCCGCCATCACCGCCCTGCTGCGCGCCCGGGGGCGGGATGGCGTGCCGCTCTACCTGTTCTATCCGGCAGGCGGTGGCGAGGCCGTGGTGCTGCCGCAGATCCTGACGGAAGGCATCGTGCTGCGGGCCATCGCCGCGGCCGAGGGGTGATGCCGGCTTGCACGAATGCTGATGCATTTGTGCCCCCTCAGACGCCGGCGCCGGCCTTCCGGGTGCCCATGGAAGCTGCCCTGCAACTTCCATGGGATCCGTCCGCCGGCCTGGCTTCGCCGCATGAACGGCGGGCCGCAAGTCAGGATTGGGCGCGGCGACATGACACCGCCGGATGCTCCGTCAGCCAGCCGCGCATCCCATGATATCTTCTCATGATGCCATGCCGGGACGGTGATCCCTGCTGCCTTCAGCCGGTAGCGCGATGGCTGCCGGCGGCTTCATGGTCCTGACGAATTCGCCTGGAAGCGCGCTGTCTTCCGCCGTTTTTCGCCGTCGTGGGATGACCTGCCCTGCCGCCTTGCGCCCGCATCCTTGTCCGGTTGGCGGGCACGCTTCACGCCGCCTTTGGTTGGGCCTAGGATTCCGGCCAGGAGGGACCGGTTATGAAGTTCGGCTTTTCGAGTGAGCAGGAAGAGTTCCGGTCGAATTTGCGACGCTTCCTGACGGAGCGTTCGCCAACGACCGAAGTGCGGCGCCTGATGGAAACCGAAACGGGCTGGGACCGTGAGGGTTGGCGCAAGCTCAACCAGGAGCTTGGCCTGACCGCGGTGCACATCCCGGAGGACCATGGCGGCCACGGCTTCGGCTATGGCGAGTTGTGCATCGTGCTGGAGGAAGCGGGCCGCGCGCTGCTCTGCGCGCCCTATCTCGCCACCGTGCTGGCGGCGAGCGCCATCATGAATGCCGGCACCCCGGCCGAGCAGGCGGCGCTGCTGACCGGCATCGCCGCCGGCGAGACGGTGGCGACGCTGGCCATCGCCGAGGACAGTGGAAGCTGGGACGCCGCCGGCACTGCGCTGACCGCGACCCAGGCGAATGGCGGCTGGCGCCTCAACGGCCACAAGAGCTTCGTGCTGGATGGCCACACCGCCGACCTGATCGTGGTGCTGGCCCGCAGCCCGGGTTCCAGCGGCGAGGAAGGGCTTTCCTTCTTCACCGTCGCGGGCGATGCGGCGGGGCTGGCACGGCGGCCGCTGAAGACCATGGACGCGACGCGCAAGCTGGCGCGGCTGAGCTTCGACAATGTGCCGGCGACGCCGCTCGGCAGCATCGGCGGCGCGGCGGCGCCCCTGGCGAGGACCATGGTGCAGGCGGCGGCCTGCCTGGCCAATGAGATGGTAGGCGGCGCCGAGCGGCTGCGCGAGGATTCGCTTGCCTACGCCATGATGCGCGTGCAGTTCGGCCGGCAGATCGCGTCCTTCCAGTCCTTGAAGCACAAGGCCGCGGACATGCTGGCCGATGTCGAGCTGGCCAAGGCTGCGGCCTATTACGCCGCGGCGGCGCTCGACGAAGGCGATGCGGATGCCGCGGCGGTTGCCTCGCTGGCCAAGGCTGCTGCCTCCGACTGCTATACGCAGACGGCGGTGCATGCGGTGCAGATCCATGGCGGCATCGGCTTCACCTGGGACAATGACACCCATCTCTGGTTCAAGCGGGCCAAGAGCTCCGAGGTGCTGTTCGGCGACGCGCATCACCACCGCGAGCTGATGATGCGGAACTGGGCGGCCTGAGCGGGGAGGACGGCAGAATGACCGAATGGACCGAAGAAAAGGTGCGCGCCGAAGTCCGCGCCTGGCTGGAAGCCAACTGGAACCCCGAACTCGGCCTGGTGGAATGGCGCAACATGCTGTGCGATTCCGGCTGGGGCGTGCCGCATTGGCCAAGCCAGTGGTACGGCCGTGACCTGCCGGCCGGGCTGGTGCCCGTGGTGGACGAGGAGTTCGACCGCATCGGCGCGGTCGGCGTCGCCAAGGCCGGCATCCGCCGCCTTGCAGCCGCCACGCTGCTGGAGCACGGCACCGACCTGCAGAAGGAGAAATTCCTCCGCCGCAGCCTGACCGGCGAGGATACCTGGTGCCAGTTGTTCAGCGAGCCCGGCAGCGGCTCCGACGTGGCCGGCGCGGTGACGAAGGCGGAATTCGTCGGCAACCGCTGGGTCGTCAACGGCCAGAAGGTGTGGACCACCAGCGCCCATCATGCCGATTACGGGCTGCTGCTGGCGCGCACCGACTGGAACGTGCCGAAGCACCAGGGGCTGTCCTACTTCATCCTGGACATGCACCAGCCCGGCGTGGTGGTTCAGCCGCTGAAGCAGATGAACGGCCATGCCTCCTTCAACCAGGTCTTCATCACCGATGCCGAGGTGCCGCCGGAGATGCTGGTCTCCCGCGTCGGCAATGGCTGGGCGGTCTGCACCACGACGCTGATGCATGAGCGGCGCGGCGCCGACGGCCTCCGCAACGAGGCGACGGGCTATGACCGCCCCGGCCGCTGCTACGCCGAGGAACGCGCCGAGATCGCCACCACCAACGAGCCGTACAAGTGGTATCCGCAGCGGCGCGGCCGGGTGGACCTGCTGGTGGAGCGTGCCAAGGCCACCGGCAAATTCGAGGACCCGGTGGTGCGGCAAAGCATCGCCAAGGTGCTGACCATGGCGAAATGCTCGGAATGGATGGCGCGGCGGGCACGGGTGGCGATGCTGGCCGGCAAGCCGCCGGGGCCGGAAGGCTCGCTCGGCAAGCTGGTGGCGAGCAACGTCGCGCGCGCCGCGGCCCTGGCGCATACCCAGATCTCCGGCGCCGACGCCCTGCTGACCGGCGAGGACAGCCCGATGAACGGGGTGATCGCCGAGATCCTGGTTTCGGTGCCCGCCGTCTCCATCGCCGGTGGCACGGACGAGATCCAGCGCAACATCATCTCCGAACGCGTGCTGCGCATGCCGAAGGAGCCGAGCGTGGACACCAACAAGCCCTTCCGCGACGTGCCGCGCAACATCGTGAAGTGATGGTACCGGCCCGCCCCCCGCACCGGGGCGGGCCTGCGTG
>JAEWCI010000613.1 GCA_023390705.1 Pseudomonadota bacterium | reverse complement strand
AGCGGAATCAGCGCGTACGGCGCGGCGGGCCATGCCTATGTCGCCGGGCGCGACGCCCGCCAGGCCGAACTGGCCGCGCTGCTGGATGCGTTGTTGCAGGACCCGGCCCGGCGGGAGGCCCTGCTGGCGGCGGTGATCGAACCGCTTGCCGCCGCCCAGGCCGCGGCCGCGATGCAGGAGCAGCGGCGCGCAGCGGCGACCCGAGTGGAGTTCCTGACCATGGTGACCACACGATGAGCCTTTCCCCCGCCTTTGCCGACCCGGTCGCCGAGGCGCAGCAGGGCTTCCGCGCTATCCTGGCGGCGATGAGCCGGCCCGGCCGGGTGCAGGGCCTGGGCACCGGGCTGCGGCCACCCGCGCCGCTGCAGCCGGCTTCTGCCGCCGCGCTGCTGACCCTGGCCGATGCCGAGACGCCGCTCTGGCACGATGCCGGCGCCGAGGCCGATGCCTGGCTGCGCTTCCATTGCGGCAGCCCGGTGCTCGCCTGTCCTGGCAAGGCCCGGTTCCTGCTGGCCTGCGGCGCCCCGCCGCGCCTGGATGCACTGGATGCCGGCAGCGACGAGGCGCCGGAGAGTGCCGCCACCCTGGTCATCCAGGTCGCCGGCCTGACGGAAGGGAGTGGCTGGCGCCTCACCGGCCCGGGCATCGAGACCGAGCACCGGCTGCTGGTGGAAGGGCTGCCCGGCTGGTTCGCCGCGGCCTGGGAAGCGCAGCGGCGCGGCTTCCCGCGCGGGGTAGATGTGCTGCTCTGCGCCGGCACCCGTCTGGCGGCGCTGCCGCGCGGCATCGCGCTGCGGGAGGGTTGAGCCGATGTATGTGGCCGTGAAGGGCGGCGAGAAGGCGATCTCCCACGCCCATGCCTGGCTGGTGGCGCTGCGCCGCGGCGATGAGGCGGTGCCGGAACTGGAGCTGGCGCAGATCCGCCAGCAACTCGGCCTGGCGGTGGACCGGGTGATGGCGGAGGGATCCTGCTATGACAGGGATCTTGCGGCGCTGGCCATCAAGCAGGCCTGCGGCGACCTGATCGAAGCCGCCTTCCTGCTGCGCGCCTATCGCACCACCTTGCCGCGCTTCGGCGCCACCCTGCCGCTGGACACGGCGGGCATGCGGCTGTGGCGGCGGGTGAGCGCCACCTACAAGGACCTGCCCGGCGGGCAGTTGCTGGGTCCGACCTTCGACTACACCCACCGGCTGCTGGAATTTTCCCTGGCTGCCAGCGGGGCCCCGCCACCCGCGCCGCCCGAGGCCCCGGCCGCCACCCAGGTGACGCCGCGGGTCAGTGACCTGCTGGCCGATGAAGGGCTGATGCAGAAGGAGCTGCGCGGCGAGGCCAAGCCGGGCGAGGCCGAGCCGCCCGACCTGACGCGCCAGCCACTTGCCTTCCCGGCCGCCCGGCCCACCCGCCTTCAGGCCCTGGCCCGCGGCGACGAGGGTTTCCTGCTGGCGCTCGGCTATTCCACCCAGCGCGGCTACGGCAATGCCCACCCCTTCGTCGGCGAGATCCGCCAGGGCAGCATCGCGGTGGAATTCACCCCGCCGGAGTTGGGCTTCCCCATCCGGCTCGGCGAGATCGCCGTCACCGAATGCCAGATGGTCAACCAGTTCCTCGGCTCGAAGACCGAGCCGCCGCAATTCACCCGTGGCTATGGCCTGGTCTTCGGCCGTGGCGAGCGCAAGGCGATGGCCATGGCGCTGGTGGACCGCGCCCTGCGTGCCGAGGAACTGGGCGAGGAGGTGACCGCGCAGGCGCAGGACCAGGAATTCGTGCTGTACCACGCCGACAATGTCGAGGCGACCGGCTTCGTCGAGCACCTGAAGCTGCCGCACTACGTGGATTTCCAGAGCGAGCTGGAGAACCTGCGCAGCATCCGCGCCACCGCGCAGGCGGCGGCCGAACCCCAGCCGGAGGCGGCGGAATGACCGAGACAGGCTACAACTTCGCCTATCTGGACGAGGCGACCAAGCGGATGATCCGCCGCGCCATCCTCAAGGCAGTGGCGATCCCCGGGCACCAGGTGCCCTTCGGCGGGCGGGAGATGCCGCTGCCCTATGGCTGGGGCACCGGTGGCATCCAGGTGACGGCCAGCGTCATTGGCCGCGACGACGTGCTGAAGGTGATCGACCAGGGCGCGGACGACACCACCAATGCCATCTCCATCCGCCGCTTCTTCGCCCGCGTCGCCGAGGTGGCGACCACGGAGCGGACGCGCGAGGCGACGGTGATCCAGACCCGCCACCGCATCCCGGAAGCCCCGCTGCGGGAGGACCAGATCCTGGTCTACCAGGTGCCGATGCCGGAGCCGCTGTTCCGGCTGGAGCCGCGCGTGGCCGAGACGCGGCGCATGCACGCGTTGGCCGATTACGGGCTGATGCAGGTGAAGCTGTACGAGGACATCGCCCGGCTGGGCCATATCGGCCTGTCCTACAACTATCCTGTCATGGTGAACCATCGCTACCTGATGTCGCCTTCTCCCATCCCGGCCTTCGACAACCCGAAGATGCACCGCATGCCGGCGCTGCAATTGTTCGGCGCCGGACGGGAGAAGCGGATCTATGCCGTGCCGCCCTATACGCCCGTGCACAGCCTGGACTTCGAGGACCATCCCTTCCGCCCGATCCGCGCTGACGCAAGCTGCGCGCTGTGCGGCAGCAGCACCAGCTACCTGGACGAGGTCGTCACCGACGATGCCGGCGGCCGGGTCTTCGTCTGCTCCGACACCGACTACTGCGGCGAGCGACAGGCAGCGCAGCAGCAGGGAGAGGCGGCATGAGCGGCCCCATCCTGACGGCGCGCGACCTGCACCTGGCCTTCGGCGGGCCGAAGGCGCTGGATGGCGTCGGCCTGGAGCTCTGGCCGGGCGAGGTGGTGGCCATCGTCGGCGAATCCGGCTCTGGCAAGTCCACCCTGCTGCGGGTGCTGAGCGGGCAGTTGCGGCCGCAATCCGGCCAGGTGACCTACCATGATGCCGAGGGCGTGGCGCATCCGGTGCAGTCCTTGCCGGAAGCCGCGCTGCGCCGGTTGAGCCGCGCGGACTGGGGCTTCGTCCACCAGAGCCCGCGCGACGGGCTGCGCCTCGGCGTCTCCGCCGGCGGCAATATCGGGGAGCCGCTGATGGCCCAGGGCGCCCGCCACTACGGCCGGCTGCGCGAGGCAGCGGAAGCCTGGCTGCGCCGCGTGGAAATCGACCCGGTGCGCATGAACGACCTGCCGCGCACATTCTCCGGCGGCATGCAGCAGCGGCTGCAGATCGCCCGTGCGCTGGTGACCGAGCCGCGCCTGGTTTTCATGGACGAGCCGACCGGTGGCCTCGATGTCTCCGTGCAGGCCAGGTTGCTGGACCTGATCCGCGCGCTGGTGGCCGAGCTGAACCTGGCGGTGCTGCTGGTGACGCACGACATCGCCGCGGCCCGCCTGCTGGCCCACCGCATCCTGGTGATGCGGCGCGGGCGGGTGGTGGAGGCGGGCTTGGCCGACCGCGTGCTGGACGACCCGCAGCACGCCTACACGCAACTTCTCGTCAGCTCGGTGATCGCGGCATGACCTGGGCGCTCCGGACCGAATCCCTCGGCAAGGACTTCCTGCTGCACCTCCAGGGTGGCATTCGTATCCCCGTGCTGGAAGGTGTCGGGCTTGCCGTCGCGCCCGGCGAATGCGTGGCGCTGCACGGGCCCTCGGGCGCCGGCAAGTCCACGCTGATGCGTTGCCTCTACGGCAATTACGGCGCCGGCAGCGGCCGCATCTGGCTTCGCCATGATGGCCGGACGGTGGACCTGGCCAGCGCCGATCCGCAGCTTGTGCGGGAGGTGCGGCAGGAGACCATCGGCTATGTCTCGCAATTCCTGCGGGTGATCCCGCGCGTGCCGGCCGTGCAGGTGGTGGCGGCGCCGCTGCGCGCCCGCGGCGTGGCGGAGGCGGAGGCGCTGGAGCGCGCCACCGCCACGATGGAACGGCTCAACCTGCCGGTACGGCTGCATGGGCTGCCTCCGGCCACCTTCTCGGGCGGGGAGCAGCAGCGGGTGAACCTGGCACGCGGTTTCGTCGCGCCCTGGCCGGTGCTGCTGCTGGACGAGCCAACCGCCAGCCTGGACGCGGCGAACCGGGAGGTCGTGGTCGGCCTGATCGAGCAGGCCAAGGCGGAAGGCAGCGCCGTGGTCGGCATCTCCCCCGATGCCGATGTGCGCGACCGGGTGGCAACCCGGCTGTTCGAGGTCCGGCCGGTCTAGATGGTCATGGCGATGCGCGTGGCCCTCTACTGGGCGCCGGACCTCGCGGACCCGCTGCATGAGAT
>JAEWCI010000576.1 GCA_023390705.1 Pseudomonadota bacterium | reverse complement strand
CTGCTGGACTTCCTGGCCGGGCCGGAAGCGGCGCCGGTCTGGCGGCGGCACGGCTTCGGCCTGCTCGGCTAGCGCCGTGCCCGCACTGCTCTCGCCCGAGGAATGGGATGCGGTGCGGCTCAGCCTGCTGGTCGCGGCGCGCAGCGTGCTGATAGGCCTGCCGCCGGCGGTGCTGATGGCCTGGCTGCTGGCGCGCGGCCGCTTTCCCGGGCGCTGGCTGCTGGATGCCCTGGTGCATCTGCCGCTGGTGCTGCCGCCGGTGGTGGTAGGCTGGCTGCTACTGGTAATGTTCGGCGTGCAAGGGCCGGTGGGCTCGCTGCTGGACCGCTGGTTCGGCCTGCGGCTGGTCTTCACCAGCGAAGGCGCGTCATTGGCCACGGCGGTGATGTCCTTCCCGCTGATCGTCCGCGCCGTGCGCCTGGCGCTGGAAGCGGTGGATACCGGGCTGGAGGCCGCGGCGCGCAGCCTGGGCGCCGGGCCGCTGGACCGCTTCCTGACGGTGACGCTGCCGCTGATGGCCCCCGGCATCCTGGCCGGGGCAATTACCGCCTTCGCCGCCGGCCTGGGCGAATTCGGCGCGGTCATCACCTTCGTCTCCAACATCCCCGGCGAGACCCAGACCCTGCCGCTGGCCATCTACGCCGCCACCCAGACCCCGGGCGGCGAGGCGATGGCGGCGAGGCTCGCCGCGCTGTCCTTCGGCCTCGCCATGGCCGGGCTGCTGCTGGCGGAACTGATCGCCCGCCGCATGCACCTGCTGCTGGGGCGTGGCTGATGCTGGAAGTGGAATTGCGCCACCGCTGGCCGGGCGGCTTCGCACTGGAAGCTGCCTTCGCCGGGCCCGCGGCGGCGGTGACGGCGCTGTTCGGCCCCTCGGGATGCGGCAAGAGCACCATCCTGGCGGCGGTGGCCGGGCTGCTGCGGCCGCAGGCGGGCCGGGTGCGGCTGCACGGGGAGACCCTGCTGGACAGCGCGCGCGGCCTGTTCGTGCCGCCGGAGCACCGGCGCTGCGGCGTTGTCTTCCAGGATGCGCGACTCTTCCCACACATGACCGTGGAAACCAACCTGCGCTACGGGCTGCGCCGTGCTCCACGGGGCGCGCAGGGACCGGACTTCGCGGAGGTGGTGGAACTGCTCGGCCTGGGGCGGCTGCTGGCGCGCCGTCCGGCGGGGCTTTCCGGCGGCGAGAGGCAGCGCGTGGCGCTTGGCCGGGCGCTGCTCTCCCGCCCCCGCCTGCTGCTGATGGACGAGCCGCTGGCGGCGCTCGATGCGCCGCGCCGGGCGGAGGTGCTGCCCTTCATCGCCCGGCTGCGCGACGTGGCCAGGCTGCCCATCCTCTATGTGACGCATGCGCTGGAGGAGGTGGATGCGCTGGCCGACCGCCTTGTGCTGCTCAGTGGCGGGCGGGTGGTGGCCGCGGGACCGGTGGAGGAAGTAGCGCTGCGCACCGACCTGCCGGCGCTGGCCGCACGGCGCGATGCCGGGGCGGTGCTGCCCTGCACCGTGCTGGGGCATGAGCCGGGGCGCGGCCTGACCCGCTTCGGGTTCCCGGGCGGCGAATTGCTCGCGCCGCTGCGTCCCGAGCCGCCAGGCAGCGCGTTGCGGCTGCGAATCCGGGCGCGCGACGTGGCGGTGGCGATGGAACAGCCGCACGCCATCTCGGTGCAGAATGTGCTTCCGGCGGTGCTGGCCGGCATCCAGCCCACCACCTCGGCGCATGAGGTCTTCCTGCATCTGGCCGTGGGACCTTCCACGCTGCTCTCCCGCGTCAGCCGCGACAGCGTGGCGCGGTTGGGCTTGGCTCCTGGAGTTACGTTATGGGCGCTGGTGAAGTCCGTGGCCTTCGACCATGCGGGGGTCTCGGGGTGATACCCAGATCATCGAGTTCCGACCTGCGGCCCGCGCAGCCGGCGGCTGAGGCATGAAATGCATCAGCATTTCATGAGCCGAGTATGACGCCGCTGGTCAGCATCCGGCTGGACCTACCCGGCGGAAGGATCGGCCCAGGCAAGGTGGCGCTGCTGGAGGCCGTGGCGCGGGAAGGCTCCATCTCCGCCGCCGGCCGCGCCATGGGCATGAGCTATCGCCGTGCCTGGACGCTGATCGCCGAACTGAACCGGGTGCTGGGCGGGCCGGTGGTGAACGCCGCCGCCGGCGGCACTCACGGCGGTGGCGCCAGCCTGACGCCGCTGGGGCAGGATGTGGTGGCACGCTACCGGCGTATCGAGGCCGCTGCGGCGCGTGCCGCCGCGCGGCAGATGCGGGCGCTGGAGAGAGGCTGACTCCTCCGGGGCTGGGCAAGCCCGGCCGCGCATGTATCATCGCCGCCAAGCATCGCGCCGCCATGGAAACGCGGGCGCGGGAAGGGAGCGAACGCGGCCATGAAGATCACCTCCATCCGCGCCTGGCCGCTGCAGGCCAGGCTGCCGGCGACCTACTGGATCGCCAACAACGCGCTGACGCATTGCTCGCTGATCCTGGTGAAGGTGGAGACGGATGCCGGCGTCACCGGCCTCGCCACGCTCAGCGGCATCGGCATGAAGACCGCCGTGGACATGCTGCACGCGCTGAACGAAGTGGTCGTCGGCATGGATGCGATGGAACATGAGGTGGTGTGGCAGAGGATCTTCTCCATCAGCACTGCCTCGGCCAATCCCGCCAGCCAGTGGTTCGACCGTGCCCGCTTCCCGCGCGACCAGCGGGCGCTGCTGATGCGGGCGATCGCCGGCGTGGACATCGCGCTGTGGGACATCAAGGGCAAGGCGCTGGGCATGCCGGTGTACCGGCTGCTGGGCGGGACGAAGCGCTACGTGCCCGACTACATCAGCGGCGGCTACTAACAGACCGTCCGCGACATCCTGGCCTTCGACGGCGAGTTGGCACAATACGTGGCGGATGGCTACCGCGCGGTGAAGATCAAGATCGGCGGCATCCCTGTCGAGCAGGACGCCATCCGCGTCGCCCGCGCGCGGGAGGAACTGGGGCCGGACTGCAAGCTGATGATCGACGGCAATGGCGGCTATTCCCTGCCGGAGGCCGAGCGCGCCATCGCCGCCTTCGAGAGATACGACATCCACTGGTTCGAGGAGCCGCTGCACTGGTACGACACGGTGCGCGCCCTGGGCAAGCTGGCGCAGCGGACCCATGTGCCCATCGCCAGCGGCGAAAGCGAGCTGCATGCCTGGGCCTGCCGCGACCTGGTGGATCTCGGCGGCGTGCGCATCATGCAGTTCGACGCCGCGCGGTCCGGCGGGGTGACGGAATGGCTGCGCGTCGCCGCCTATTGCCAGGTGCACGGCGTGACGATGAGCACGCATCACGAGCCGCATATCCACGCGCATCTTTCGGCCGCCGCGCCGAATGGCGGCATGGCGGAATGCTTCTCCAACGCCGCTCGCGACCCGCTGTGGCACGAGCTGTACACGGAACGCGCCGAGATCGTGAAGGGCGAGGTGGTGCTGAACGACAAGCCGGGCTTCGGCTTCGACGTGGACTGGAAGGTGGTGGAGAAATACGCGGCCTGACGCCGGCCCGGGGGAGGAAAAAACCATGCACCGTCGTACCGCCCTTGCCCTGCCGCTTGCCCTGCTGCCCGCCACCCGCCCGCGCGCCGCGCCTTGGTTGGACAAGCCGGTGCGGGTGGTCGTGCCCTATCCGGCCGGTGGCTGGGCCGATGCCGGGGCGCGCATCGTCTTCGGCCGGCTGGCGCAGCGCACGGGCCAGCAATTCGTCATCGAGAACCGCTCCGGCGCCGGCGGCATGGTGGGCAGCACCGCGGTCGCCGGCTCGCCGCCGGACGGCAGCGTCATCCTCTACGGCGCGTCCTCGCTCACCGTTGCGCCCACGCTCTATGCCCGGCTGAACTTCCTGCCGATGCGCGACCTGGTGCCGGTGGGAATGGTGGTGCGCGGGCCGCTGCTGCTCATCGCCAACAAGGAAAGGCCGGAGCGGACGGTGCAGGAGGTGATCGCCACGGCGAAGCGCAGCCCGGGCGGGCTGGACTGGGCCTCGGGCGGCATCGGCACCACGCCGCACCTGACGGCCGCGCTCTTTGCCCGCGCCGCCGGCATTCCGGTGAACCACATCACCTATCGCGGCGGCGCG
>JAEWCI010000557.1 GCA_023390705.1 Pseudomonadota bacterium | reverse complement strand
TTCCAGGTGCCCGCACCGCGGCGCCAACCTGTATTTCGGGCGCAACGAGGATAACGCGATCCGCTGCGTTTTCCACGGCTGGCAGTTCGACATCCAGGGCAAGCCGGTGGAATTGCCGAACGTGCCGCCGAATTCCCGCACCGGCCAGGACCGCAGCCGGATCTTCCGGTGGTAGGAGGATGCCTTCGGCACGTTGGGCAGGTCCATCGCCCGGCCGTCCACGCCGAATTTCCAGCCGTGATAGACGCAGCGCAGCCCGCACTCCTCGTTGCGGCCCCACACCAGATGGGCGCCGCGATGCGGGCAGCGCGGCTCCACCAGCCCGACCTGCCCCGTGCTGTCGCGGAAGGCGAGGAATTCCTCGCCGAGCAGGATCACCTTCAGCGGAGGCCCGTCCGCCTCCAGCTCCTCGGACAGCGCCAGGGGCTGCCAGAAGCGGCGGAAATACTGCCCCATCGGCGTGGCCGGCCCGGTGCGGCAGAGCAGGTCGTTGTCGGCGGCGGAGAGCATCGGCGCTTCCTCGATTCGGCCTGGGTAAAGGCGGGGGCGCCGGGCGCCCCCACCCGACTTACGGCTTCAGCGGCACCGCATCCGCCGGCAGCGGCACGCGGGAGACGTTGAGCACCATCGAGACCCCCACGTAATAGCCGCAGACGCCGATGAGATCGACCACGCCGCGTTCCCCGAACCGGGCCTTGGTCTGGGCATAGGTGGCATCGGAGACGCCGTGCTCGCGATAGAGCTCGGTGCAGAATTCCCAGACGATGCGCTGATCCTCGGTCATGTTGTCCGGCCGGCGGCGCTCCGCCACCGCCTGGGCGATGGCCGCCGGCAGGCCGGCCTGCATGGCGAGGCGGTGATGCGCATACCATTCGTACTGCGCCGTCCATTCCCGGGCGGTGATCAGGATTGCCAGCTCGTTCAGGTCCTTCGGGATGGAGCTGTCGAAGCGCAGGTATTCGCCCAGCACGGCGAAGCGCTCCGCCACCACCGGGCTGCGCAGCATGGCCGGGAAGGGCCCGCGCAGGCTGCCGCGCTTGCCGCCGACGATGGCCGCCACCACCCGGCGCTGCTCCTCGGTCTGTTCACTTTCCGGCAGGCCCGGCAGGCGTTCCGGACCCTCATGGGTGCCCGCCCCCTTGCCTTCCGGTGCCCGCATTGCCTGGATGATTGGCCGCATCGCTATTGTCCCCTCCCATGGGTTCGCCCTGCCATGGTTGCCCAAGCCGGGCCGCGGCGCCATGGGGGAAGCGCGGCCGGGAAGGCCCTTCGCAAACCCCGCCGCCCCCGGTAGCCTCCCGTCAGGGCAGGATTCCGGGAGACCGCATGTGGCCTATGCGCTGCAGCAGCTGATCAACGGCGTGTCGCTCGGCATGATCTATGGGCTGATCGCGGTGGGCTACACCATGGTCTACGGCATCATCGGCATGATCAACTTCGCCCATGGCGACATCTTCATGGTCGGTGCCTTCATCGCGCTGATCGGCGTGCTGCTGCTCTCCATGGGCGGCGCCATGGAAGGGCCGGCGGCGCTGCTGCTGGTGCTGCTGCTCTCCATGCTGGTCACCGGCCTCTATGGCTGGACGGTGGAGCGCCTGGCCTATCGCCCGCTGCGCGGCAGCTTCCGCCTGGCGCCGCTGATCTCGGCCATCGGCATGTCCATCGTGCTGCAGAATTACGTCCAGGTGGCCCAGGGCGCCCGGGTGAAGCCGCTGGAACCGCTGGTGCCCGGCGGCGTGGAGGTGATGCGCGAAGGCCCGTTCGTGGTGCAGTTCTCCTATGTGCAGATGCTGATCATCGCGGTGACCCTGGCCGTGCTGGCGGCCTTCACGCTGGTGGTGACGCGCACCCGGCTGGGCCGCGCCATGCGCGCCTGCGAGCAGGACCGGAAGATGGCGGCGCTGCTCGGCATCGATACCAACCGCATCATCAGCCTCACCTTCGTCATCGGCGCCATGCTGGCGGCGGTGGCGGGCTGCATGTACCTGCTGCGCTACGGCGTCATCGACTTCTACATCGGCTTCCTGGCGGGGGTGAAGGCCTTCACCGCGGCGGTGCTGGGCGGCATCGGCAGCCTGCCGGGCGCGGTGCTGGGGGGCCTGCTGATCGGCCTGATCGAAACCTTCTGGAGCGCCTATTTCAGCGTGCAGTACAAGGATGTCGCCGCCTTCGGCATCCTGGTGCTGACCCTGGTCTTCCTGCCCACCGGCCTGCTCGGCCGGCAGGAAGTGGAGAAGGTATGACCGGACCGCGCGCCATGCTGCCCCATGCGCTGAAGGATGCGGCGCTGGCGGCGCTGGTCGCCCTCGGCCTGTTCCTGCCGCTGGTCGGGCTGCGCACGGATGTCGGGTCCGGCGGCGGGCTGATCCTGCGCACGCGCTGGGCGGATGTCGCCATCCTCTGCGGCCTGACCTTCCTCGGCCGTCTGCTGGTCTCCCTGCTGGCGGCGCACCGGGCGGCGCGGCTGGCCGGCACGGCACCCACGAGGCTGGGCAATGCGCTTCAGCAGCTCGGCCGCATCTTCGCCCCCGCCATGCTGGCGGTGACCCTGCTGCTGCCCTTCCTGCCCGGCATCGGCCGCTATGAGCTGGACCTCGGCATCCTGGTGCTGACCTATGTGATGCTGGGCTGGGGGCTGAACATCGTGGTCGGGCTCGCCGGGCTGCTCGACCTCGGCTATGTCGCCTTCTACGCGGTCGGCGCCTATTCCTACGCCCTGCTAACGCAGCATTTCGGCCTTTCCTTCTGGGTCTGCCTGCCCCTGGCCGGCATCATGGCCGCCTTCTGGGGCATCCTGCTCGGCTTCCCGGTGCTGCGGCTGCGCGGCGACTACCTGGCCATCGTCACCCTCGCCTTCGGCGAGATCATCCGCATCATCCTGGTGAACTGGGTGAGCCTGACCGGCGGGCCGAACGGCATTTCCGGCATCCCCCGCCCCAGCTTCTTCGGCCTGCCCTTCTCCATGGCCGGCGGCGAGGGCAGCTTCGCCCATTTCTTCGGGCTGGAGCCGGACCCCTCGCACCGCCTCATCTTCCTCTACTATTTGATCCTGGCGCTGGCGCTGCTGACCAATTGGGTGACGCTGCGGCTGCGTCGCCAGCCGCTGGGCCGTGCCTGGGAAGCCCTGCGGGAGGACGAGATCGCCTGCCGCGCGCTCGGCATCAACGTCACCGTCACCAAGCTCACGGCCTTCGCCATCGGCGCCATGTTCGCCGGTTTCGCCGGCGCCTTCTTCGCCACCCGGCAGGCCTTCATCAGCCCGGAAAGCTTCACCTTCATCGAAAGCGCCATCATCCTGGCCATCGTCGTGCTGGGCGGCATGGGCAGCCAGCTTGGCGTCGCGATCGCCGCGCTGCTGCTGATCGGCGGGTTCGAGCTGTTCCGCGAATTGCAGGAATGGCGCATGCTGGTGTTCGGCGGGGCAATGGTGGCGATCATGGTACTGCGGCCGCGCGGCCTGATCGGCACCCGCACCCCCTCCATCGCGCTGGGCGAGAAGCAGCGCATCGGCGGCGACCTGGTGGGCGAGGGCCGCGGATGACCACGCCGCCCGCCATGATCCTGGAAGTCGCCGGCCTGACCATGCGCTTCGGCGGCCTCACCGCCGTCGCCCAGGTTTCCTTCCATGCCTGCCGCGGCGAGATCACCGCGCTGATCGGCCCGAACGGCGCCGGCAAGACCACGGTGTTCAACTGCATCACCGGCTTCTACCGCCCCAGTGCCGGCGCCATCCGGCTGCACCGCCCTGGTGCCCTGCCGGAGGAGCTTCACCGCCTGGCCGGGCACCGCATCGCCCGGGCCGGGGTGGCGCGGACCTTCCAGAACATCCGCCTCTTCTCCGGCATGACGGTGCTGGAGAACCTGCTGGTGGCGCAGCACCGGAAGCTGATGGCGGCGACGGGCTTCGGCATCGGTGCCGTTCTTGGCCTGTCCGGCTACAAGGCGGCGGAGGCGGCGGCGATCGGGCGGGCCGCCGCCTGGCTGGAAGCCTGTGGGCTGATCGACTGCGCCGACGACCCCGCGGGCAGCCTCCCCTATGGCGCGCAGCGGCGGCTGGAGATCGCGCGCGCGATGTGCACCGGGCCGGAGCTGCTCTGCCTGGACGAGCCGGCCGCCGGGCTGAACCCGCGCGAATCGGAGGAACTGGCGGGCCTGCTGCTGGAGATCCGCGAATCCGGCACCTCCATCCTGCTGATCGAGCACGACATGGGCGTGGTGATGCGCATCAGCGACCGGGTGGTGGTGCTGGACCATGGCAGGCTGATCGCCGAGGGCACGCCCGCCCAGGTGCGCGCCGATCAGCGCGTCATCGCCGCCTATCTCGGCGAGGGCGACGAGGACGAGGAAGCCGCGCCGGCACCGGAGAGCGCGGCATGAATCCCGCCCCCGCCGCGCCGCTGCTGGAACTGGACTGCGTCTCGGCCGGCTATGGCGCGGTGCGGGCGCTCTCGGAAGTCTCGCTGCAGGTGATGCCGGGCGAGATCGTGACGCTGATCGGCGCCAACGGCGCGGGCAAGTCCACCCTGCTGATGACCATCTGCGGCGACCCGCGCGCCCGCGCCGGCCGCATCTCCCTGGCCGGGGAGGACATCACCAGCCTGCCGACCTACCACATCATGCGCCGCGGCCTGGCCCAGGCGCCGGAAGGCCGCCGCATCTTCCCGCGCATGACGGTGCAGGAGAACCTGCTGATGGGCGCCGAAACCCTGACGCAGGAAGACCCGGCGCCGCAGCTCGAACAGGTCCTCGCGCTGTTCCCCCGGCTGCGGGAAAGGCTGGGCCAGCGCGGCGGCACGCTTTCCGGCGGGGAGCAGCAGATGCTGGCGATCGGCCGCGCGCTGATGTCCCGCCCGCGGCTGCTGCTGCTTGACGAGCCGAGCCTGGGCCTGGCTCCCATGGTGGTGCGGCAGATCTTCGCCGCCATCAGGCGGCTCAACGCCGCCACCGGGCTGACCGTGCTGCTGGTAGAGCAGAACGCGAACCTGGCGCTGCGTCTGGCCCATCGCGGCTATGTGCTGGTGAACGGCCGCATCACCATGGCCGGCAGCGGCGCCGCGCTGCTTGCCCGGCCGGAAATCCGCGACGCCTATCTGGGGGGCGCGGCGCGCGATGCCGGCTGACATGCCGCGCGGTTGCAGCCTAAATTGGGCAACGAAAGCGGCAAAGGCCGCTCGGGAACAGGAGAGGCAGGGATGCTGACCAGAAGACTGCTCCTCGCGACCACCCTCGCCGTACCGGCGGCGCCTTCCATCCTCAGGGCGCAAGGCAGCGGGCCCATCCGCATCGCCACGGCCGGGCCGATGACCGGCTCCAACGCCGCCGCCGGCGACCAGATGAGGAAGGGTGCCGAGCAGGTGGTGACCGACCTGAACGCCGCTGGCGGCGTGCTGGGCCGGCAACTGCAACTCAGCATCGAGGACGATGCCTGCGACCCGCGCCAGGCGGTCTCGGTCGCCAACAAGCTGGCGGGGCAGCGCGTGGCGATGGTCGCCGGGCATTACTGTTCAGGCGCCTCGATCCCGGCCAGCAAGGTCTATGCCGAGGAAGGCGTGCTGCAGATCAGCCCGGCCAGCACCAACCCGAAATACACCGATGAGGGGAGCTGGAACACCTTCCGCGTCTGCGGCCGCGACGACCAGCAGGGCCAGGTGGCCGGCGCCTACATCGCCCGCACCTATCGCGGCAGGCGGGTGGCGATCCTGCACGACAACTCGGCCTACGGCAAAGGCTTGGCGGACGAGACGAAGAAGGCGATGAACGCCGCCGGCCTGCAGGAAGCGATCTACGCCGCCTACACCGCGGGCGAGAGCGACTACAACGCCCTGGTTTCCCGCCTGAAGCAGGAGCGCGTGGATGTCATCTATGTTGGCGGCTACTACCGAGAGGCCGGGCTGATCATCCGCCAGGCCAAGGAGCAGGGGCTGAACGCCACGCTGATCGGCGGCGACGCGCTGGTGACCAACGAGTTCTGGCAGATCTCGGGCGCCGCCGGCGAAGGCTCCCTGATGACCTTCAGCAGCGACCCGCGCCGGCGCGCGAGCGCCGCCGAGGTGGTGCAGCGCTTCCGCAGCCGCAACATCGACCCGGAAGGCTATGTCCTCTACACCTACGCCGCGGTGCAGTGCTGGGCCGGGGCGGCGGCCAAGGCCAACAGCGTGGATCCCCGCCGGGTGGCGGAGGCGCTGAAGGCACAGGGCCCGTGGCAGACCGTGCTCGGCAACATCAATTTCGACCGCAAGGGCGACGTGACGGAGCCGGACTATGTCTTCTACGTCTGGCGCAACGGCAGCTACGCGGAAATGTAATTCCGCCGCCGTTGCAGCGGATTCTTCTTGTCGTTGCGTTGGCGGAGGCCCATCCTCCCGTTATCGTCAACAACCGAAAGGAGGTGATCCAGTGTCTCATTGCCACACGCCGTATGCCTTGTCTGCCGCCTGGATCATCGCCCCTGCCATTGTGGGGGCGGCTTCCTGAGCTGATGCGGGCCGGCAACGGCTGACGCAATGGGAAGGCCTCGGCGGGGACCGCCGGGGCCTTCCGCATGTCTGGGGGTAGCGTTTACCCTTCCGCCAAAGGGAGGGCGCGAATGACCGTCAGGAACGTCCTGTTCGTCATGTGCGACCAGTTGCGCTGGGACCATCTCGGCTGCGCCGGGCATCCGCATCTCCGCACCCCGAACCTGGACGCGCTGGCGCGCCGCGGCCTTCGCTTCGGCAATGCCTTCGTGCAGAGCGGCATCTGCGGTCCCTCCCGCATGTCCTTCTACACCGGGCGCTACGTCTCCTCGCACGGCGCCACCCACAACCGCGTGCCGCTTTCGGTCGGCGAGGTGACGCTGGGCTGGCACCTGCGCGAATCGGGCCGGACCCTGACGCTCTGCGGCAAGACCCACATGCTGCCCGATGCCCATGGCATGCACCGGCTGCAACTGGACGGCCAGAACGAGCTGGCGGCGCTGCTGCGGGAGGGCTGGTTCACCCTGCTGGACCGCCATGATGGCCACCATGCCGAGCCGGACAGCGGCTATGCGCAGTGGCTGCGCGCCCAGGGCTATGACAGCGCCGATCCCTGGACCGACTACGTCATTGCCGTGCAGGACGAACAGGGCCGGGTGCATTCCGGCTGGCAGATGCGCCATGCCCGCCTGCCCGCCCGGGTGCGGGAGGAGCACAGCGAAACCGCCTACACCACCGACCGCGCCCTGGCCTTCATGCGCGAACAGGGCGAACGCCCCTGGGTGCTGCACCTTTCCTATGTGAAGCCGCACTGGCCCTATGTCGCGCCGGCGCCCTGGCACGCGATGTACACGCCCGAACAATGCCTGCCGGTGCAACGCCACCCGGAGGAGCGCGGCGCGGCGGCGCACCCCGTCCAGCGCGAATTCCAGAACGAGGAAGTCTCATTGAACTTCCAGCGGGATGACTGCATCCGCACCGTCCGCCCGGCTTATCAGGGGCTGGTCAGCCAGCTCGACCATCATCTGGGCCGGGTCTGGGCGGAGATGGAGCGGCTGGGCCGCTGGCGGGACACGCTGGTGGTGTTCTGCTCAGACCATGGCGACTACCTCGGCGACCATTGGCTGGGCGAGAAGGAGCTGTTCCACGACTGCATCCAGCGCGTGCCGCTGATCCTCTACGACCCCTCCCCGGCCGCCGAGGCCACCCGCGGCACCACCGACGACCGGCTGGTGGAGGCGGTGGACATCCTGCCCACCATCCTGGAAGCGGTCGGCGCCGACCCCGCGCCGCATCTGCTGGAAGGCCGCTCCCTGCTCGCCGTCACGCGCGGCCAGCCCGCCGCCGATATCTGGCGCGACGCCGCCTTCAGCGAGCTGGACTGGACCTTCCGCGGCGCCCGCCGCCGGCTGGGCGAGGTCATCGGCCAGCACCAGGCCTGGATGGTGCGCACCGCGCGCTGGAAATACGTCCACTGGAGCAGCGGCTACCGCCCGCAGCTCTTCGACCTGGAAGCCGACCCCCAGGAATTCCACGACCTCGGCGCCGACCCGGCGCGGGAGGCGGTGCGGCAGGAGATGCGCGAAAGGCTGCTGGCCTGGTTCGCCGGCCTCAAGCGCCGCACCACGCTGAGCTGGGCCGAGGCGGAGCTGCGCACGGACAGGCACAAGCAGGCCGGGGTCTTCTACGGCGAGTGGTGAGGCCGCAGCGGCCTCCCCGGCTACCCCGCCGTACCCACCCCGTGATAGTCGCGGGCGAAATAGATCAGCGCCTGCTCATGATGGACCGCCTGGCGGATGCCCTCGACCTCGGCGAAGATCACGCTGTGGGTGCCCTTCTCCACCACGTCCACCACGCGGCAGTCGAAGGACACGACGCAGTCCTGCAGCACCGGGGCGCCGGTGATCAGGGCGGACCAGGAGCCGCAGAGGAAGCGCTCCTCCACGCTGCACTTCGTTATCCCGGCGAAGACGCCGGAAATCTCCCGCTGCCCGGCCGCCAGGGTGTTGACGCAGAGCGTGCCATTGGCCTGCAGCAGCTTGTTGTTGTTGCTGTTGCGGTTGACGCAGACCAGCAGGGTCGGCGGGTCGTCCGTCACGCTGCACACCGCGCTGGCGGTGAAGCCGCTCCGCCCGGCCGGGCCGTCGGTGGTGATGATGTTCACCGCGGCGCCCAGGCGGGCCATGGCATCGCGGTATTCCTGGCGACTGACCGGCATGCGTATTCCTCCGGCCCGGGAGGTTAGGACGGCTTGCGCCGCGCGGAAAGCGGGGTTGCCACCTCCTCCAGCGGTTTGCCTTCCGCCGCGAAGCCCAGTCGCCATTCGGTGAAGGCGGCCAGCAGCATCAGCGCCGCCGCCAGCAGATAGCCCCACATGATGTCGCCACGCTCCCCGCCCTCGATCAGCCAGCCGAACAGCGCCGGGCCGGCCACCCCGCCGGCGGCGGTGCCGAAGGCGTAGAACAGCGCGATGGCCAGCGCCCGCATCTCCAGCGGGAAGCTCTCGCCCACCGTCAGGTAGGCGGCGGAGGCGGCGGCCGAGGCGAAGAAGAAGATCACCGTCCAGGCCGCGGTCTGTTGCCAGGCGGAAAGCCATCCTTCGGCGAAGGCGAAGCCGGTGGCGGCCATCAGCAGGCCCGAAAGCGCATAGGTGGCGGTGATCATCGGCCGGCGGCCGATGCTGTCGAACAGGTGGCCGAGCAGCAGCGGTCCCATCAGGTTGCCCAACGCGAAGGGCAGCATGAACCAGCCGATGGACTGCGCCTGGATGCCGTAGAATTTGGTCAGCACCAGGGCATAGGTGAAGAACACCGCATTGTAGAAAAAGGCCTGGCAGGCCATCAGCACCAGGCCCAGCAGGGTGCGGTCGCGATGCGTGCCGCCCATGGCGTGCAGCACCTCCCGCAACGGGGTATGGTCGCGGCGGTGCAGGGTGACCGGGCCGTAGTCCAGCGGCGGCAGCCGGCCATATTGCGCGGCCACCTCGCGCTCGATGCCGGAGACGATGCGCTCGGCCTCCTCCGGCCGGCCATGCGCCATCAGCCAGCGCGGGCTTTCCGGGATGAAGCGCCGCAGCACCAGCACCACGGCCGAAAGCGCGCCGCCGACGACGAAGGCCAGCCGCCAGCCGAGTTCCGGGTCGATCACAGCCGGGTGCAGCACCACCAGGGAGACCACCGCGCCCAGCGCGGCGCCACCCCAGAAGGTGCCGTTGACGCAGAGATCGGTGGTGCCGCGCCGGCGCGCCGGGATCAGCTCCTGGATCGCCGAATTCACCGCGGCGTATTCGCCGCCGATACCGGCGCCGGTCAGCGCCCGGAACAGCGCGAAGGACCAGAAGTCCCAGGCCAGGCCGGTGGCGATGCTGGCCGTCATGTAGACCAGCAGGGTGAGGAAGAAGAGCCGCCGCCGCCCGAGCCTGTCCGCCAGCCAGCCGAACAGGATGGCGCCGGACACCGCGCCGATCAGGTAGGCGGAGGCCGAAAGCCCGATCTGGCTTTCAGAAAGCGCCAAGCTCGGGCTCTGGTGGATGGCCGCGGCCAGGCTGCCCACCAGCGTCACCTCCAGCCCGTCCAGGATCCAGGTGATGCCGAGCGCCACCACCACCTGCCAGTGGAAGCGGCTGAACGGCAGGCGGTCCAGCCGCGCCGGCACATCCGTCTCGAAGGGGGTGCCGGTGGCCGGGCCCGGGGTGTCGCGCATCCGCCTGTTCTCCTTGCCCAGGCAGAACGCCGGGCCCGGCAGCGGTTCCAGTTGGCCAACCGGGAACAGTAGGTGAGCGATTCGCCCTTGGCACAACGAAAAGGCGAATTTTTGACAAATCGTTACGTAGTCCCTTGCGCCCGCGTTGCTTTCTGCCCTTACCTACGCCTTATGGTAGAAAATGACTGGCAGAAATCACCTAATGAGAGAAGTGACGCGGGGAAATGGCCACTATGCCCTCGACCACATGGTGCGGACCCAGCTCAAGAAATGGCCGCAGCGCCCGCCCGGCGTGGTGGCCAGCCCGAAACAGCCGGGCACCTGGCTGCGCGGCCGGCCGGGCGACCCTTCGGTCGCGGCGCATCCTTTCCTGAAGGTGCCCGGCACCAACCGGCTGCGGACCTTGCCTGATGGCCTCTGGCTGCATTTCAGCCCCTCCGCCACCGACCCCTATGTGGACATCCTCTGCATCGAAGCTTGTTCCTCCTTGCAGAACCTGCTGGACAAGCGCTCGCGCTTTTCTCCCTCCACCGGCTCGCTGCTGGCACTGTGCCCGGTGGCCTGGCTGCTGGCCCCGGCGCAGGAAAACGACCCGCAGCCGCGCTGGCGCATGATTCCGGCGCTCAGGAACGAGCCGAAGGAGCCGCTGATCCTGCCGGTGCGCGACGTGCGCGTGGTCTTCGGGCTGAAGAACCGCCACTATGAGGGCTTCGCGCGAAGCCAGGTGCCGCAGCCGCACGAATACTACTGCCCGATGGAGGCCCTGATCGCCGACCGGGCGCATGAGAACCCGGAGATGCGGGCACTGATCGGCCGGGCCAGCGCCGCTGCCAATTTCATGTGGCTGCCCTGAAAGGCGGCCAAGCCGCCGGTGGGCCCGCAGCGTTGCACGCCCCCCGGCTTTCCGCCCTGTCGCGCGGCTTTACCCTCCAGGCGTTCGCGCCCGTCCGCGATCTGCTCAAGCAGGCTGCTGAAAAAGCCGGTCCTGGCCTTCATTCGTCATGCGTGGGCGCCTGCCCCTGGGCTTGACCCGAGGAGCCTGCCCTCGGGCTTGACCCGAGGGTGACGCGCGCATCCCTAACCCACTGAGTTTCCTTGGTTGGGAGA
>JAEWCI010000480.1 GCA_023390705.1 Pseudomonadota bacterium | reverse complement strand
CATCGTCGCCTCGTGCCGCGGTGGATGCTCCTGTCCGGAGGGCATGGTGCGGCGGGGGTCCCGGTCCGGATGCTCCGGCGTGTCCCAGCGGTTGGCCGCGAAGTCGCCGCCGCCGCAGAAGGCGACGACGTCATCCACCACCAGCACCTTCTGGTGGTGGCAGGCACCGAAGGGCAGGGAATCGTCCAGGCGGAAGCGGACACGGCTGCCGGCGGACCGGAACCATGCCGGCGCTCTCCGCGGGAAGCGCCCCTCCCGCGTGGCGACGAGCGGCAGCGGCATGTCCCAGACCAGCAACCGGATGTCGAGGCTCGGGCGATGCTCGGCCAGGCTGTGCAGGAGGGGGCCTATGGCGTCGGGCCAGGGATGGGTTTCATCCGGCGCCACGTCGGGGCGAAGGCGCGTGCGCGGGTCGAAGTCCCAGCCCAGCAGCAGGATCGAGTGCCGGGCCTGGAGCAGGGCAGCCCGCGCGGCGGCGAAATAGGCCGCACCGTCAAGGAGCAAGGCCATCCGCCGCGTCTCGCAGACCTGCCAGCAGGTCTCGCCGGGCCGCAGGAGAGGCAGGCCGGGCGCCGTGGCCTCGCCGGCCTCCTCGGCCGCCGGCCTGGTATCTGCCCGGAGGGTCATGGGATCGGACACGGGTCTTGCGGAACCGTTCTGCTGCTTCGGTCCCATGAGGACACATCACCCGGGCGCGGGTTCCCTGACGATGCAGCCAGGAGCCGCCCGGCCGGGCGCGGCCCCGCGGCGCGGTCAGTCATTGCGCCGCCGACGGCGCCACCAGGCGGTGAGGACCGACAGCACCGAAAGGCCGAGCAACGGCAGCAGCACCCCCGGCGAAAGGGCGGCCGAGAGGTCAGGTTTCTCGCCCCGCGCGAAGATGTCATCGAGGCCGGCCCCCAGGCTGGCGAAGACCACCGTTCCCGGCAGGATACCGAAGGCCGTCCCGGCGGCGAAGGGCAGCAGCCGCATGCCGACCAGGGCGGGGGCAATGGTGCCCAGCCAATACGGCACGATCGGGAGCAGCCGGAGCGACAGCAGATACCAGGCGCCGTCGCGCTCCAGCCCCGGCCGCAGCCGGTCCACCAGGCCGCCGGCCCGGCGCGCCATGAACGGCGCCAGCGCCGTGCGGACGGTGAGGAAGAGAAGGCAGGCCCCCGCCGTCGCCGCGGTCGCCGCCAGCGCCGTGCCGAGCCAGCGGCCGAACAGCAGGCCGCCTGTCATGGTCAGCACGGGGCCGGCCGGAACCGCCCGGGCGATCGCCCCGGCATAGATCCCGACATACAGGAGTGCCGCCGGAACCGGCCTTGCCGCGACAAGCGCCGCCAATGCCCTGCGGTGCTCCGCCAGCGCGGCGAGCGATAATTGCTCATCCAGCCCCAGCGCGAAGACCGTTGCCAGCGCCGCCAGCAGCAGCGCCACGGGCCAGAGCCGGAGCCAATGTCGGACCTGGCCTGGCCCGCAGGCCGGGTCCAGATCCTCCCACCGGCCACGTCCCGTGCCCGGCCCTGGAGAGGCAGCGGACGCCGGAGGGGAACCGGCAGGTTTCACCGGGATTCTCCACCGCCCTCGGTCAATGGCAGGGAGCGTCAGGCGGCCTTGCGGTTCACACGGCCTTCGGCGACGGAGGAAAGCATCCTGTCGGCCGCATGCTCCTCATCCAGGGTCTGCTGCAGCACGGTGGCGCAATCCTCGCGGCCAAGCTGCTTCGCGAAGGCGACCAGCGTGCCGTAGCGGGTGATCTCGTAATGCTCGACCGCCTGGGCCGAGGAGATGATCGCCGCGTCAATCACGTCGTTGTCGTTGGCGACGCCGAGGATGTCCTTCGCTTCCTCAAGGATGCCATCCATCGCGTCGCAGGTCGTGCCCCGCACGGCATGGCCGTGCATCCGGAACACCTGCTCAAGCCGGGTGATTTGGCCCTGCGTCTCGGTCAGATGCTGCTGGAGGCCGTGCTTGAGCTGCGGATCGGTCGCCTTCTCGATCATCTTCGGCAGGTTCTTCGCGATCTGCTGCTCGGCGTAGTAGATGTCCTGCAGCATGTGCACGAAAAGATCGTCAAGGTTGTTGATGGATTTTGAGAACAGGCCCATCAGGATCTCTCCCTTGATGATGGAGGGAAGCCGGGCGGCGCGCCGGACCGGGCCCTGGCATGCGCCTCCCGCCATCCCAGGCCGGCCCTGAACGCCTTCCATGCAGCAGGGGTTCTTTTCGCGGCCGTCTGCGGCCGATTCGGCCGGAAGCGCGGCCCCTCCCGGCAGGCTGCGGCGCGGCCGGGCCGCCATGGCCTTCTCCGGGAAACCCGGCGCGGCGCCATTGCCGGCCAAAGGGGGCGACGGTGCCCGGGATACCACGGGCGGAGCCCAAGGCGCGGCTCCGCCTGGCGCCGTCGGCAGCCTTCCGGCGGGGCTTTTGCCCGCGCGGGGCGACTGGCGCTTACAAAGGGGCTATTCTGGCCCCCCTTGCCAACGTAGCTTCACCATACCCTGTGCGCCTGACCAGGGGCAGCATCCCGAGCTTCCGGGATGCTCCGGGGAGGGGAATTGATCATGACGGATATACGATACCTGGCGCCACGAACGCTCGACGAAGCGGTCGGTGCCTTTGCCGCGGCCCAGGGGGCCGCTCGCATCCTCGCGGGT
This sequence comes from Pseudomonadota bacterium, assembly GCA_023390705.1. GTDB lineage: Bacteria > Pseudomonadota > Alphaproteobacteria > Acetobacterales > Acetobacteraceae > JAEWCI01. The sequence continues at coordinate 7,629 of JAEWCI010000480.1, read as the reverse complement.
GGGACCGACCTGCTCGTGCAGATGCGCAATGGCGCGGTGCGCCCTGGCACGATCATCGACATCAAGAAGATCGCCGAGCTGACCAGCGTGGAGGAAACGCCCGAGGGCGGCTTCCGCATCGGCGCCGCAATTTCCGGCGCGGAACTAGAGGAGCACCCGCGCTTCGGCCAGGTCTGGCCGGGCGTGCTGGAGGCGGTGAACCTGATCGGTTCCACCCAGGTGCAGGGCCGCGCTTCGCCGGGTGGCAACCTGTGCCACGGCTCCCCCGCGGCCGACAGCGTGCCGGCCATGGTGGCGGCCGGTGCCGTCGTCACCATCCAGGGCCCGAACGGCCGGCGCGAGTTGCCGGTGGAAAAGGTGCCGGCCGGGCCGGGCCGCACCAACCTGGCGCCGGGCGAGATCCTGGTCAGCTTCACCCTGCCGCCGCGGCCGAAGGGCTCGGGCGACGCCTATCTGCGCATGATCCCGCGCACCGAGATGGACATCGCCGTGGTCGGCTGCGGGGTCAGCCTCACCCTCTCCAACGGCACCGTCACGGCCGCCCGGGTCGGGCTGGGCGCGGTGGCGCCGACCGTGCTGCTGGTCGAGGACGCCGCGAAGGCGCTGATCGGCTCGAAGCTCGAGGATGCCGCGCTGGAAGCGGCAGCCGCCGCCTGCCGGGCCGCCTGCCGCCCGATCGACGACAAGCGCGGCACCGTTGCCTACCGCACCAAGGTCGCCGGCGTGCTGCTGAAGCGCACCGCCGCCATCGCCGCCGAACGCGCCCAAGGGGCATAGGAAAGAGCCTGAGCACATGGCCAAGCTTCACGTTTCCACCACCATCAACGGCGAGCCGACGGAATTCCTCTGCGAGCCGAACCAGAGCATGCTGGATGTGCTGCGCAACACGCTCGGCCTGACCGGCACCAAGGAAGGCTGCGGCACCGGCGATTGCGGCGCCTGCAGCATCACGCTGGACGGGCGGCTGACCTGTTCCTGCCTGGTGCTGGCCCCCGAGGCCGAGGGCAAGGAGATCCGCACCATCGAGGGCATGGCCCAGGGCGACCAACTGCACCCGCTGCAGCAGAAATTCCTGGAAATGGCCGCGCTGCAATGCGGCATCTGCACGCCGGGCTTCCTGGTGGCGGCCCAGTCGCTGCTGGAGAGGAACCCTGATCCGACCGAGACCGAGGTCCGCTTCTGGCTGGCCGGCAACCTGTGCCGCTGCACGGGCTATGACAAGATCGTCCGCGCGGTGCTGGAAACGGCCGCGGAGATGAGGGAGGCCGCGCAATGAATGTCATCAACAAGACCGAGATCCTCGACAACAAGTGGATCGGCAAGCGCACCATCCGCCCCGACGGCGCGGACAAGGTGACAGGCCGCGCCGGCTATGCCGCCGACAACACCATGCCCGGCATGATCTGGGGCAAAGTGCTGCGCAGCCCGCACCCGCATGCCATCATCCGCGGCATCAACACCGCGAAGGCCGAGGCGCTGCCCGGCGTGAAGGCGGTGGTGACGGCGAAGGACATCGTGGACTTCCCCGTCGAGAAATCCGTGATGCTGGGCATCCAGGACATGCGCTGGATGTGCCGCAACGTCATGGCGCGCGAGAAGGCGCTGTTCCACGGCCACCCGGTGGCCGCAGTGGCGGCGATCAACGAGGAGGTCGCCGCCGAGGCGTGCCGGCTGATCGAGGTGGACTACGAGGTCCTGCCGCATGTCATCGAGATCGAGGACGCGATCAGGCCGGACGCGCCCATTCTGCATGATTTCCTGAAGTTCGAGGACAAGCCCTCGAACATCGCCGGCACGATGGTCAACAAGCTGGGCGATATCGAGACCGGCTTCGCCGAGGCCGATGTGATCGTCGAGCGGACCTTCCGGACCCGCCCGGTGCACCAGGGCTATATCGAGCCGCAGGCCTGCACCGTGAGCTACGCGGCCGACGGCAGGGTCACGATCTGGTCCTCCAGCCAGGGCCAGTTCATGGTCCGCGCCATGACCTCGCTGCTCACCGGCATCCCGCAGAGCAACATCCGCGCCATCCCGGCCGAGATCGGCGGCGGCTTCGGCGCCAAGACCATCATCTACCTCGAACCGGTTGCCGTCCTGCTTTCGAAGAAGTCGGGCCGGCCGGTGAAGATGGTAATGACCCGCGACGAGGTGTTCCGCGCGACGGGGCCCACCTCGGGCTCGCTGAGCACGGTGAAGATCGGCGTGAAGAAGGACGGCACCATCGTCGCCGCCCAGGGCACCTTCTACCTCCAGGCCGGCTGCCTGCCCGGCTCGCCGCTGCGTGGGCCGGTCGGCTGCTCCTTCGCGCCCTATGCCATCCCGAACGTGCTTTCGGTGGGCTACGACGTGGTCTCCAACCGCTCCAAGGTCGCGGCCTATCGCGCGCCCGGCGCACCGCTCGGCGCCTATGCGACCGAATGCGTGCTCGACGAGGTGGCCGAGAAGCTGGGGATGGACCCGCTGGAGCTGCGGCTGAAGAACACGGCCAAGCCGGGGGACAAGGCGGCCTAAGGCGCGGTGTTCGGCCGCGTCACCTTCAGGGAGACGGTCGAGGCGATCAAGAACCACCCGCACTACCGGGCGCCGCTGGAGAAGTCGCCGAAGCCGGGCGTGCTGCGCGGCCGCGGCGTCGCCTCGGGCTTCTGGTTCAATGCCGGCGGCGAATCGAGCGCGCAGGTGAACATCACCGAGGACGGCAATGTCACGGTGACCACCGGCCACCCGGATGTCGGCGGCAGCCGCGCCTCCATCGCCAACGTCACCGCCGAGTTGCTCGGGATCGAGCACAAGCGCGTCTCGGTGCTGATCGGCGACACCTCCTCCATCGGCTTCTCCAACCTCACCGGCGGCAGCCGCGTCACCTTCGCCTCGGCCATGGTGGTCACGCAGTCCACCGAGAAGGTCATTGGCCAGCTGAAGGAACGCGCGGCGCGGATCTGGAAGATCGACCCGGAGGCGGTGATCTGGGAGAATGGCGAGGCGCGGCCGGCGGGCCCGAATGCCGGCCAGTTCCCGCCGCTCAGCCTGAAGGAGCTGGCGGCCAAGGCGAACGAGATGGGTGGCCCCATCGGCGCCGGCGTCCAGCTCAACACCCAGGGCGCGGACCCGGGCTTCGCCACCCATGTCGTGGACGTGGAGGTGGACACCGAACTCGGCATCGTCCGCGTGCTGCGCTACACTGCGGCGCAGGATGTCGGCCGGGCGCTGCACCCCGATTATGTCGAGGGCCAGATCCAGGGCGGCGTGGTGCAGGGCATCGGCTGGGCGCTTTCCGAGGAATACCTGTACGACAGGCAGGGCCGCCTCGATAATGCCAGCTTCCTCGATTACCGCATGCCGGTCTGCTCCGACGTGCCGTTCATCGAGCCGGTGATGCTGGAAATCCCGAACCCGAAGCACCCGCAGGGCGTGCGCGGCGTGGGCGAGGCACCGATCGTGCCGCCGCTCGCGGCGATCTCCAACGCCGTCCACGACGCCCTGGGCAAGCGCTTCTACAGCCTGCCCATGTCGCCGCCGAAGGTGCTGGCGGCGCTGGAGCCGGCGGAGGCTTAAGAAGGCCAGGCGGCCCGGCTGCTTCGGCGGCCGGGCCGCCCCTCACACCGTCAGGCGGCGGCCTGCTTCAAGACCATGTCCGCCGCCTTCTCGCCGATCATGACCGCAGGCGCGTTGGTATTGCCTGAGGTAATGGTCGGCATGATCGAGGCATCGGCAACGCGCAGGCCCTCGATCCCATGCACCCGCAATTGCGGGTCCACCACCGCCATCGCATCCTTGCCCATCCGGCAGGTGCCGACGGGGTGATAGGTGGTTTCCGCCGCCCGCCTCACCCAGTCCAGGATCTCGTCGTCCCTGGTCAGCGCCTCGCCCGGCGCGATCTCGCTAACCTGCAATGGCGCCATCGCCGGTGAGGTCATCACCGCACGGGCGATGCGGATGGCGCGCAGCGTCAGTTCGGCATCGCTGGGCGATGAGAGGAAGTTGAAATTGATCGCGGGCGGCTGGCGCGGATCGGCCGAGGTGATGTGGATATGGCCCCTGCTCTCCGGCCGCATCGGGTGGGCATAGCAGGTCATGCCGGACTGGCGTGAGATCCTCGGTCCCTTCGGGCCGGGCTCCGTCAGCATCGGCACCCAGCCCAGCAGCAGGTCCGGCGCCTCCAGCCCCTCGCGCGAATGGACGAAGGCGCGGATCGGCGCCGCCACCATGTTGAGCATGCCCTGGCCGAACAGCGCGTAGCGCAGCGCCTGGTTCACCAGGCCAAGCCCGCGGCCACGGTCGTTGAAGGTCCAGCCCCTGGCGCCGACGGCCCAGCGGGTGCGCGGCGCGTAGTGGTCGCGCAGGTTCTCGCCGACGCCAGGCAGGGCATGGCGCACCTCGATGCCGAGGCTGCGCAGCCGCTCCGGCTGGCCGATGCCGGAAAGCTCCAGCAGTTGCGGCGAGTTGACCGAGCCGGCGCTGACCACCACCTCGCGCGCGGCATGCGCGTCACGCGACTCCCCGCCCACCGAATAGCGCAGGCCGATGCAGCGCCTTCCGTCCAGCAGCAGGCACTCGGCCAGTGCCCCCGTCTCGATCCGCAGGTTCGGGCGGTTGCGGATGGGGTCCAGGTAGCAATGCGCCGTGCTCATGCGGCGGCGGGAAGCGATGGTCCCCTGGCTCATGGCGATGCCATCCTGCCGGGCGCCATTGTAGTCCGGGTTGTGGCGGATGCCGACTTGGCCCGCGGCCTCGATCAGCGTGGCGAAGAGCGGGTCGCGCGGTGCCGGGTTGGTGACGCGCAGCGGGCCGTCGCGGCCGCGGAAGGCATCGTCGCCGCCGCCCTCGTAGCACTCCATGCGCTTGAAGAAGGGCAGGACGTCGGCGTAGCTCCAGCCCTGGTTGCCCATCTGCGCCCAGGTGTCGAAATCCTGCGCCTGGCCGCGCACGAAGGCCAGGCCGTTGATGGCGCTGGAACCGCCGAGCATGCGCCCGCGCGGCACCGGGATGCGCCGCCCATTGGTGCCGGCCTCCGGCTCGGCGCTGTACAGCCAGTTGACGGCAGGGTTGGTGATCAGCTTGGCGTAGCCGATGGGGATGCGCGACCAGGGATGGCCGGCGGGCCCGGCTTCCAGCAGCAGCACCCGGTTGCGGGCATCGGCCGAAAGCCGGTTCGCCACCACCGCGCCGGCCGAACCGGCACCGACGACGATGTAGTCGTAGCTCTGCATGTCGCCTGCTGCGCTCCCCCCTGGATCACGCATGAACCCATGGCGCGGGCGCCGGCGCAAGCCGTTGCGAGCGTGGGCGGGCGGGCTGCCCTCAGCTCGGCTGCAGGTCGAGAAGGCGGATGATGCGTCCCCAATTCTCCACCTCGCTTTCCATGAAGCCCTTCAGGGCTTCCGGCGGCAGGGAACGGACATCCAGCCCCTGAACGGCCAGTTGCTGCCGCAGCCCGGGCTCGGCCATCACCTCCGTCATGGCGGCGTTGATCCTGTTGACCACCGGCTGCGGCACGCCGGCCCTTGCCCCCAGCATGAACCAGACCGAGAGGTTGTAGCCCGGCAGCGTCTCGGACAGGACCGGGATGTCGGGCGCCAGGGGCGAACGCTCCGCCGTGGTGACCGCCAGCGCCCTCACCCGCCCTTCCCGCGCCTGCACCAGCGCCTCGCCCAGATCCGCGACGGTGTAGGAGATGCGGCCGGCGGCGCAGTCGTTGGTCGCCTCCGGCTGGCCGCGATAGGCCACCTCCAGCGCCTCGATCCCCGCCCTCCTGGCCATCAGCGCGCCGGCGACATGCCGGCTGGGCGCACCATGGCCGAAGGAAAGCTGCCCGGGCCGCGCCTTGGCATAGGCGATCAGTTCCGCCGTGCTGTGGACCGGCAGGCGCGGATCGCAGATCAGCAGATAGGGCGCGTCGGCCACCATGGCGATCGGTACCAGGTCGCGCAGCGGGTGGTAGGGCAGGTCCTTGATCATGTGCGGCGCGCTGGCGCCGGTGGAGACGCCGATCATCAGCAGGGTATGGCCATCCGCCGGGGCGGCCAGCGCGGCGCGGATGCCGATCACGCCCTGGGCGCCGCCGCGGTTGTCCACGATGACCGGCTGGCCCAGCTTCTGCGACAGCGGCGCGCTGTAGAGCCTGGTGAGGATGTCGGTCTGGGTGCCGGCCGGGAAGGTGACGATGATGCGGATGGGCCGGTCCGGCCAGGCGGCAAGGGAAGCAGGCGCGGCGAGCACCAGGGGCGCGGCCAGCAGGCCGCGGCGGCCGATCTGCATGACGTTTTCCTCCATTTTGCGCACCATTTGAGGCGCAAGCGGCCAGGCGAGGCAAGCCACCATGGCGCCTTCCACGGTGGCCCGGCAGGATACGGCCCTGGGCCGCGGGCCCTGGCCGCCCGGCACGGCGGCCCTGCCGCGCCCGCCGCCCCTGCTGTTCTTCCCCCGCCGTCGGCCCCGGCATCGTGGCGGTGCCACGGGGCGGATGGTGCCTCCCTGCCCCGCGCCGGAAGCGCCGGTGCCGGCGCAGTGCTCCGTGCTCGTGCCCATCCGCAGCCATGGCGCATCTGGAACCATGGGCCGCTGGCCGAGGTCAGGACAGGAAGGAGCGCCGCCAGGCCGCCAATCGATCCGTTCCTGACCCACACCCGGATCGCCTGTCTCTCCAGGGAGATCGCGCCCGACCCGGCGCACCATACCTATTCCGGGGACTCGGCATCCTGGCGGGCGGTCCCATCCTCATCAACCGCTCCATCGTCGTGACCCCACCCGGCCTGGATGCGCCCGGGCGCGCTGGCTCAGCCAAGGGCGCCCAGGCTGCGCGCCAGGGTATAGGCGGCGACGAGCAGGATCAGCCCGGCGAAGACCTTGGTGAGCAGTCCGCGCCGCGCCGCCAGGCGACGGCTGGCGCGCGCACCGAGCATGCTGCCCGCCACGCCGCCGGCGACGAACACCGCCGCCAGCGCCCAGTCCACCAGCCCGGCGGCGGCATAGCTGCCGGCGGTGGTGAGGCCGAAGGCAGCCACCGCGACAAGCGAGGTGCCCACCGCCTGAAGCATCGGCATGCCCGTTGCCAGGATCAGCCCCGGGACGATCAGGAAGCCGCCGCCAATCCCGAAGAAGCCGGAGAGCGCGCCGACCGCGAGGCCGGTCCCGACAAGCGCCGGCGCATTGCCGCGGTTCAGCCGCACGCGGCGGTCCTCGGCCGGCTCTCGCCGGCGCAGCATCAGGACCGCCACCACCGCCATCATCACCGCGAAAGCGGCGAGCAGCGCCTGGCCGTCCACCATCTTCCCCAGCCGCGCACCGGCGAAGGCGCCAAGGACGCCGGCCCCCGCGAAGACGGTTGCGCAGGGCCAGCGGACATTGCCCGCCCGTGCATGGTTCAGCAGGCTGGTCGCCGCATTTGCCGCCACGGCGACGGCGCTGGTGCCGATCGCCAGATGCGGCACCGGCACGCCGACCAGATAGACCAGCAGCGGCACGGCCAGGATGGAGCCGCCACCGCCCACCAGCCCGAGCGAGAATCCCACCAGCACGCCGGAGCCGGCGCCCAGCAGCAACTGGAGGGTGGACAGGATCAGCATGGCACAGGGGTTCCCCTTCGCCGCGGCCAGGGGGCTGCGGCGTCACGGGTATCAGACAGGTTCGGGG
>JAEWCI010000056.1 GCA_023390705.1 Pseudomonadota bacterium | reverse complement strand
GGACCAGCCTGCTGGCGCCCAGCCTGCCGGCCAGCAGGAGCGGCAGGCCGAGCCCGAGCCACAGCAGCAGCAGTCCCGCCGGCAGGATATGCCCCGCCCGCAGCGCAAGGCTGGCCAGCAGCATCAGGGCCAGGGACGCACCCAGCGCGCCCGCTGGCACCAGCAGGCACCGGCGGCCGCCGAACATCGTGCAATGGCCGTAACCGCCACCCAGGGCGGTAATGCCGATCGTCACGAACAACACTAGCACCACGACGCCCGGCGGCAGCGCTCCTTCCGGCATCAACAAGGCCTGCAGCAGGGCTGCCGGGGCAAGCACCGCCAGGCTGTCCGCCAGGCCGAACAGGGTCGCCAGCACCGGATGCGACAGCGGCGGCAGCGCCGCCGCAGCGGCAGCCACACGCTGGGCCGGCCGCACCGGCGCAAGGCTCGGCCAGGCACCGGTCAATGCGCGGGCATCCTTGCCGCCCGGGTCGGGTGACATCATGCCGTGCACTAGCAGCAATCCCGGTTCGGCTCAGCACGAGCGGTGGGAAGCAGGGGAAGGGCAGGGTTCAGGTGCATGGCTCCCGCTGCTGTCAGCTGCTGCTTTCTGGATACAGGCCGCGCTGACGCGCTCCCGCTCCGCCGAAGACGAACCGCCGCGATAGCAGGAAGTTCCCAAACAGCCCGGCAAGTGATCCCGCTGCTACCCCAAGCACGGGGTAGCGGGCCACCAGCGGCACCCAGAGAACCAGCGCCGCATAGGTTCCATAGTTGCATGCGAATCCGACCAGGTTGACGACGAGCCAGAGCAGCCATTGCCGCATCGGGTCGCCGCCGCCGATGCGGGACTGGAAGGTCCAGGCGCGGTTCAGCGCAAAGGTTGTGCTGGCCGCCGCCAGGTAGGAAAGGCCACGGCCCAGCCAGGGGCCGCTGCCCAGCGCCAGGGCCAGGGTCAGCACACCGGCATCCACCAGGAAGCCCACCACGCCGACCAGGCCGAAGCGGAAAACTTCCCCAGCCAGCCGAACGCGGTCCGGTCCCAGGCGCGCGGTGCACGCCGCCAACAGCGATTGCGCGATCATGGGCGTCCTCATGAAGCAGGATGGCGGCAAACGGAAGTGGCGCAATGCACACAACTTGTATTGCGGCGGCGTCCCGGCCCTGGGGATGGGCAGTGCGCTGGGGCAGTGCGCTGCCGCGTTGCATGCCCCCCGGCAGGTCGCGAGGCCCTCTGCCGGCGCTTGCCGCCGGTGTTCGAGATTTGCTTCACTGATACGCGAGCAACGCCAGCTTCGGCCGGCAGTGGAGACCGCAATGCACCGACGAGACCTGCTGCACGCAGCCGCCCTGACCGGCGCCCTCGCACCCTTGCCGCGCTTCGCCATTGCCCAGCCGGCCGGCGCGCGGACGCTGCGCTTCATCCCGCAGTCGGATATCGCGACACTCGACCCCGTGATGACCACCGCCTACGTCACGCGGAACCACGCCTTTTTGGTCTGGGACACGCTTTATGGGCTGGACGACGCGCTGAAGCCGCAACCGCAGATGCTTGAAGGCCATGTCATCGAGGATGACGGCAAGCGCTGGACCCTGACGCTGCGGGAAGGGTTGAGATTCCACGATGGCGAGCCTGTGCGGGCGCGCGATTGCGTCGCCTCCATCAAACGCTGGCAACGCCGCGACCCGCTGGGGCAGGAATTGGCCGCGCGCACCGACGAATTATCCGCGGCCGACGACCGGCGCATCGTCTTCCGCCTCAAGCGGCCCTTTGCGCTGCTGCCGGACGCGCTGGGCAAGGTCGGCTCGCCGGTGCCCTTCATGATGCCGGAGCGGCTGGCCAATACCGATCCCTTCACCGCGATCGGAGAGTTCATCGGCAGCGGCCCTTTCCGGTTCAATGCCGCCGAGCGGGTGCAGGGCAGCCGCTTCGTCTATGACCGCTTCGAGGCCTATGTGCCGCGCCCCTCCGGCATCGCCAGTTGGAGTTCCGGCCCGAAGCATGTGCATTTCGACCGTGTCGAATGGCGCGTCACCCCAGATTCCGCAACCGCTTCCGCGGCGCTGCAGGCCGGGGAGGTGGACTGGTGGGAGAACCCGCCCAACGACCTGCTGCCGCCGCTGCGCCGCCATCGCGACCTGGTGACCAGCGTGCTGGACCCGACCGGGCTGCTCGGTTTCGGCCGCTTCAACCATCTCCACCCGCCCTTCGACAACCCGAAGCTGCGGCGCGCCCTGCTCGGCGCCGTGGACCAGGCGGAGTTCATGACCGCCGCCGCGGGTGCCGACCCCGATGCCTGGCGGGCCGGCATCGGCTTCTTCCCCTATGGGACACCCTTTGCCAGCGATGCCGGACTGGCGGCAATCACCGGCCCCCGGGACCTGGAGAAGGTGAGGCGGGAGGTGGCGGCCAGCGGCTACAATGGCGAGAGGGTGGTGCTGCTGGGGGCCACCGACTTCCCGATCATCAACGCGCTCTGCCTGGTCGGCGCGGATCTGTTCAAGCGGGTCGGGCTGAACGTGGACTACGTGGCCTCGGACTGGGGCACCGTGGTGCAGCGCCGCGCCAGCAGGGAGCCACCGGAACGCGGCGGCTGGAGCATCTTCTTCACCTACTGGGCGGGCTTCGACACGCTGAATCCCGGCGTCAACCAGACCATCCGCGGCAATGGCACGGATGGCTGGTTCGGCTGGGCGCGCAGCGAAAGACTGGAAGCGGCGCGGGCCGAATGGTTCGATGCCCCGGACCTCGCCGCGCAGCCGGCGGCGGCGCGGCGGCAGCAGGAGATCGCCTTCGAGGAAGTGCCGACCCTGCCGCTGGGACAGAATTTCACCACCACGGCGCATCGGCGGAACCTGACCGGCAGGCTGGTCGGCCCGCCCTTCTTCTGGAACATCCGCCGCACCTGAGTCATGCTGAAAACACCTTCCGGGAACGGAGATCCCATGCTTCGTCGTCATGTGTTGGGTGCCGGCCTTGCCGCCGCCGGTGCCACCAGCCTCTCGCTGCCGCGTCTGTCGCATGCCCAGGCCGTCAGGGCGAACACGCTGAAGATGGTCCCCCAGGCCAACCTCACCAGCCTGGACCCGATCTGGACCACCGCCAACATCACCCGCAACTTCGCCTATATGGTATATGATACACTCTACGGCCTGGACGCCGAATACCGCGTCCAGCCGCAGATGGCGGCCGGCCATGAGGAAACGGACGATGGCCGCACCGTCACCATCACCCTCCGCGAGGGGCTGAAATGGCATGATGGCCAGCCGGTCCGCGCCGCGGACTGCGCCGCCAGCGTGCTGCGCTGGACCAAGCGCAGCGCCCATGGCCAGAAACTCGCCACCGTGCTCGACGCCATCGAGGCGGTTGACGACCGCCGGCTGCGCTTCCGCCTGAAGCGGCGCTATCCCATGCTGCTGGCTGGCCTGGCCAGCCCGGTGAACCCGGTCTGCTTCATCATGCCGGAGCGGCTGGCGAGCACCGACGCCTTCACCCAGGTCCGCGAAACCATCGGCAGCGGTCCCTTCCGCTTCAGGCGCGACGAGTTCAACAGCGGCAGCCTGGTGGTGTTCGAGCGCAACGAGCAATACATTCCGCGCAACGAGCCCGCCAGCCTGACCGCCGGCGGCAAGATCCCCAATTTCGCGCGGGTGGAATGGCACATCATCACCGATGCCGCCACCTCGGCCGCGGCGCTGCAATCGGGCGAGATCGACTGGTTCGAGCAGCCGCCGCCCGAGATCCAGCAATTGCTGCGCCGCTCGCGCGACATCGCGATCGAGCCGATAGACCCGTTGCCGCTGACCGGCATCCTGCGCTTCAACCACCTGCACCCGCCCTTCAACGACAAGAAGATGCGGCAGGCCATCCTGCCGGCGGTGGACCAGGCGGATTACATGGCGGCCATCGTCGGCACCGACCCGGAGATGTTCATGACCGGCGTCGGCTGCTTCACCCCCGGCACGCCGATGGCCAATGATGCCGGGCTGGCACCCCTGACCGGGCCGCGCAGCGTGGATCGTGCCAAGGCCCTGCTGAAGGAGGCCGGCTACACCAACCAGCCCATCCGCGTCATCGGCCCCACCGATATCCTGGCGCCTTCCGCCATGACCCAGGTAGGCGGCGACATGTTCCGCCGGCTGGGCGTGAACCTCGACCTGGTGCTGACCGACTGGGGCACGGTGGTGCAGCGTCGCACCAGCCGCGAGCCGCTGGACAAGGGCGGCTGGAGCGTCCTGTTTACCGCCTTCTCCTCCTTCGACTTCCTCGACCCCTCCGCCCATTCGGTGCTGCGCGGCAACGGCAGCGCGGCCTGGCCGGGCTGGCCCAGCATCCCGAAGCTGGAGGAGCTGCGCGATGCGTGGTTCGAGGCGCCGGATCTGGAAAGCCAGAAGCGCATCTGCCGCGAGATCCAGACCGTGGCGATGGACGAACTGCCCTACATTCCGGTCGGCGCCTACAAGTCCATGACCGCGATCAAGAAGAACATCACCGGCCGGGTGCCGGGCTTCGCGATCTACTGGAACATGCGGAGGGCCTGAACCATGCGGCGTCGCTCGCTCCTGGCGGCGGGCGCCGCCGCTCCGCTCCTGGCGCGGCCCGCTTTCGGGCAGCGCAGCCAGGTGCTGCGCTTCGTGCCGCAGGCCGACCTCTCCGCCCTGGACCCGATCTGGACAACCGCGAACGGCACGCGGAACATGGGCTACATGGTCTTCGACCAGCTCTACGGCGCGGACGGGGAATTCCACCCGCAGCCACAGATGGCCGAAGGACATGTGGAGGAGGAGGACGGCCGCCGGGTCACCATCACGCTCCGCCCCGGGCTGCGCTTCCATGATGGCGAACCGGTGCGGGCGCGGGACGCCGTGGCCAGCATCCGGCGCTGGATGCGGCGCCATGCCATCGGCCAGAAGCTGGCGGCCTCGCTGGAGGAGGTCTCGGCGCTGGATGACCGGCGGCTGGTCTTCCGCCTGAAGCGGCGTTTCCCGCTGCTGCTGGAGGCGCTGGGCAATCCGGTGGCGCCGCCCTGCTTCATCATGCCGGAGCGCCTGGCCGTCACGGATGCCTTCACCCAGTTGCGTGAGGTGGTCGGCAGCGGCCCCTACCGCTTCCTGCCCGGCGAATGGGTGGCCGGGGCCGGCGCCGCCTTCGAACGCTTCCCCGGCTACAGCCCGACGCCCGTGCGCGCCAGCGGGCTGACCGCCGGGCCGAAACTCGCGCATTTCGACCGGATCGAGTGGAAGACCATCCCGGACGCCGCCACCGCGGCGGCGGCCATGCAGGCCGGCGAGATCGACTGGTACGAGCAGCCGCCGCCGGAGATCCAGGAGCTGCTGCGCCGCCAGCGCCGGATCAAGGTGGAGCCGATCGACCCGCGGCCGCTCACCGGCATCATGCGCCTGAACCACCTGCATCCGCCCTTCGACAACAAGGCGTTCCGGCAGGCGATCCTGCCGGCGGTGGACCAGAAGGACTACATGATCGCGATCGTCGGGCCGGACGAGAAGGAATACCGCACCGGCACCGGCATCTTCACGCCGGGATCGCCGCTCGACAACGATGCGGGCATGGATGTGCTGAACGGGCCGCGCAGCATCGACCGTGCGAAGCAGATGCTGAAGGATGCCGGCTACAACAACCAGCTCATCCGCCTGATCGGCTCCACCGACATC
>JAEWCI010000390.1 GCA_023390705.1 Pseudomonadota bacterium | reverse complement strand
GAAAGCGTGACCGGCGTCCATCACGGACGCCGGTACGCCAACGATGCCACGATCGATAGGTTCCGATGCCGCGCTCCGCCACCCCGACCAGGCCGAGGCGGGTAGCCGGTGACAACGCCCGCGTCGGCGCATCGTTCGGAAGTGCTACCGAACGCCCCCTTCACTCACCGCATCCAAACTCCTGCATTCCAACTGCGCCCCGGCCTCCGGCAGGGAGAAAGCGAGAGGGACAACGCCTTACTCGCCGCGCCGCCCCTGTCACACCGCCCCCTTCTCCCGCAGCGCCGCCAGCTCCGCCGCGCCCACGCCGAATTCGGCCAGCACTGCCTCGGTATGCTCGCCGCGCTCGGGCGTCGGGCGGCGCGGTGGTTCGGCGCCGGCGATCTGCATGGGGGAACGCACCAGGTCGATGGGTCCCAGCTTCGGGTGCTGCACCGTCCAGGCCAGGCCCAGATGCTTCACCTGCTCATCGGCGAAGACCTCGTCCATCCTGTACACCGGGCCGCTCGGCACGCCGGCATCGTTCAGGCGGCGCACCCAGTTGGCCGTGGTGTCCGTCTCCAGCACCTTCTGCAGCAGGGCGTTGGTGGCGTCGCGGTTCTCCCGCCGGGACTTGTCCGTGGCGAAGCGCGGGTCCTGCGCGGCCTCCTCCTCGATGCCCAGGGTGGTGACGATGCGGCGCCACATCTCCTGCCCGCCGCCGGCCAGGTTCATGATGCCGTCCCTGGTGTTGTAGAGGCCGGTGGGGACGGAGGTGGGGTGGTCGTTGCCGGCCTGGCCGGGCACTTCCTTCGTCATGGTCCAGCGGGTGGCCTGGAAATCCATCATCGCCACCATGGCTTCCAGCAGGCTGGTATGCACCCAGCGCCCCTTGCCGGTCTGCTCGCGTTCCAGCAGCGCCACCAGGATGCCGATGGCGGTGTAGAGGCCGGCGGTGAGGTCCGCCACCGGGATGCCGGCGCGCACCGGCCCCTGCCCCGGCAGGCCGGTGACGGACATGATGCCGCCCATGCCCTGGGCGATCTGGTCGAAACCCGGGCGCTTCGCGTAGGGCCCGGTCTGGCCGAAGCCGCTGATGGAACCCAGCACGATGCGCGGGTTGATGGCGGACAGCGCCTCGAAATTGATGCCCAGGCGGTCCTTCACGTCGGGGCGGTAATTCTCCACCACGACATCGGCCTTCTCCACCATGCGCCGGAACAGCGCCAGCCCCTCGGGGTGCTTGAGGTTCAGCGTGATACCGCGCTTGTTGCGATGCACATGCTGGAAGTCCGGCCCGTGCCGCTCCCCGCCCAGCCCCTTGCCGGTATCCACCGCGGATGGCGCCTCGATCTTGATGACATTGGCGCCCCAGTCCGCCAGTTGCCGCACGCAGGTCGGGCCGGAACGGACGCGGGTGAGGTCGAGCACGGTGAAGCGGGCGAGCGGCAGCATGGACGAAACCCCTGCAAGGACGTGGCGCAAGCCTTGCCGTGAATGCCGGCTTCCGGCAAGGCTCCCGCCCCAGACCGACGAGGAAGACGGGCAAGGAACCCATCCATGGAAGAGCTGCTCTATGAGCTGCGCGACGGCATCGGCCGCATCACCCTGAACCGGCCGCAGGCACGCAACGCCCTGACCTTCCCGATGTATGAGCGGCTGAAGGAAATCGCCCGTTCCGTGGGCGAGGACCCGGCGGTGCGCGTGCTGCTCATCACCGGCGCCGGGGAGAAGGCATTCGCCGCCGGCACCGACATCTCCCAGTTCACCAGCTTCGCCACGCCCGAGGACGCGCTGCACTACGAGGAACGGGTGGATTCCGTGCTGGTGGCACTGGAGGAATGCCCGAAGCCGGTCGTCGCCGCCATCGCCGGCGCCTGCACCGGCGGCGGCGCGGCCATCGCCGCGGTCTGCGACATCCGCATCGCCGCCGCCAATGCGCGCTTCGGCTTCCCGATTGCGAAGACGCTCGGCAACTGCCTCTCCATGGCGAATTACGCCAGGCTGGCGGCGCTGCTCGGCCCCGCGCGGGTGCTGGAACTGATCTACACCGCGCGGCTGGTCGGCGCCGAGGAAGCGAGGGCGATCGGCCTGGTTTCCGAAGTGCTGCCCGACCACGCCGCGTTGCAGGAACGGGCCGAGGCACTGGCGCGCGAGATCGCCGGCAACGCGCCGCTGACGCTGCGCGCCACCAAGGAAGCGATGCGCCGGCTGCGCCTGGCGGCGCGCCAGGTGAATGGCGACGACCTGGTGACCATGTGCTTCACCAGCAACGATTTCCGCAACGGCGTGCAGAATTTCCTCGCCAAGCGCCCGGCCGAATGGACCGGGACGTGATGGCGACGGCCTTGAACGCTGCCGCATTCAAGGCCCCCTCAAACGCCGGGCGCTTTGCTCCGCAAAGCTTGGCTTCGCCGCATTGGCGGCGGACGCCGTTCGGCGTCTCGGGCCGGTCCAGCGACCGGCCCGGAGGACAAATCTGGACCACCGCCATACCCACCGGAGACCTGTCATGATCGCCCGCCGCGGCCTTCTCGCCGCCCCTGCCCTGCTTGCCCTGCCCGCCGCCGCGCGGGCGCAGGGCGCCTATCCCAACCGCCCCATCACCATGCTGGTCGGC
>JAEWCI010000353.1 GCA_023390705.1 Pseudomonadota bacterium | reverse complement strand
GGCCGGCGGCGCGGCCACCGGCTGCGGCAGCGGGCGGTCGGTGGCAAGCGAGAGGGTCCAGGTCAGCGCCTCCACCTGCAGCCTTGGGATGGTGCGGCCGAACAGCCCGGCATAGGCGGAGTCGAAGAGGCGGTGGAATTCCGCCACGTCACCGGCGCCGTACTCCCGCACCGGCAGCGGCACGGCGATCTCATGTCCCTGGCCGCGGTAGCGCATGAAGGCGGTGCGGGTCTCCACCAGCGGCTCCTCCGGCGCGCCCAGGCGCACCACCGCCTCGGCTTCCTCCCGCATCTGGCGGAACAGGGTGTTCATCGCCACGGGGTCGAAGGCATCCAGCCGGACATGGCGCGTCCGCACCACCTCGAAGCCGATGGGGGCGCGCAGGAAGCCATGGGCACTGCCCACCCCGGCGCCGACCGGCACCACCACGCGCTTCATGCCCAGCTTGCGCGCCAGCCGCGCGGCATGCAGCGGCGCCGCGCCGCCGAAGGCGATCAGCGTGCGCTCGGCCGTGTCCTTGCCGTTCTCCACGGCATGTACGCGCGCGGCGCTGGCCATGGTCTCGTCCACGATCTCGGCCACGCCGGCCGCCGCGCCCACGGCCTCCAGCCTCAGCGTGCCGGCGATTCCCGCCAGCGCGGCCGCCGCCTTTTCCGGATAGAGCGGGATGGAGCCGCCGGCGAAGCGCGCCGGGTCCAGCCTGCCCAGCACGGCATCGGCATCGGTCACGGTCGGTTCCGTGCCGCCATTGCCGTAGCAGGCCGGGCCGGGGATGCTGCCGGCGCTGTCCGGTCCCACCTGGATGCGGCCCAGCGCATCGGTCCGCGCGATGGAACCGCCGCCGGCACCGATCTCCACCAGCTCTATCACCGGGATGCGCACCGGCAGCCCGCTGCCCTGGATGAAGCGGTAGGCGCGCGCCACCTCGAATTGCCGGCTGCGCTGCACCTGGCGGTCGTCCAGCAGGGTCAGCTTCGCCGTGGTGCCGCCCATGTCGAAGGCCACGGCACGGTCCAGCCCGTTCTCGGCCGCCACGCCCAGCGCCAGGATGGCGCCGCCGGCCGGGCCGCTTTCCACCAGGCGCACCGGGAAGCGCCGCGCAGTCTCCACCGTGGTGATGCCGCCGGAGGACATCATCAGCAGCAGCGGCGCGGGAATGCCGGCCTCCCGCAGCCCGCTCTCCAGCGCGCCCAGGTAGCGGCCCATCAGCGGCAGCACATAGGCATTGGCGATGGTGGTGGAAGCGCGTTCGTATTCGCGGATCTCCGGCGCCACATCGCAGGAGAGGGAGAGCGCCACGCCGGGCATCTCCTCCGCCAGGATGGCGGCGGCGCGTCGCTCATGCGCTTCGTTGGTGAAGCTGTGCAGGAAGCAGAGGGCGATGCTCTCGATGCCCGCCGCGCGCCATTCGGCGGCGATGCCGCGCAGCGCCGCCTCGTCCAGCGGCAGCAGCACCGCGCCATCGGCGGCCACCCGTTCCGGCACGCCGCGGCGCAGATGGCGCGGCACCAGCGGTTCCGGGCGCTCCATCTCGATGTCGTACTGCTCGAAGCGGTGCTCCCAGGCGATCTCGATGGAATCGCGGAAGCCCTCGGTGGTCAGCAGCGCCGTCCTGGCGCCCTTGCGCTCGATCAGCGCATTGGTCGCCAGGGTGGTGCCATGTACCACCAGCCCCACCGCCGAAGCGGCGCAGCCGGCCTGTTCCAGGATCTGCCGCGCCCCCTGCAGCACCGCCCGTTCCGGTGCCGCCGGCGTAGTCAGCAGCTTCAACTCATGCGTGCCCTGCGGCGTTTCCAGCACCAGGTCGGTGAAGGTGCCGCCGATATCCACCGCGAGCCGCGCGGTGCCCTGTTGCGTGCTCAATCGCTGTCCACCCGGATGTTGCCGGCGCGCACGACCCGGGCCCAGGTCTCGGAATCGCGGCGCAGGTAGTCACGATAGTCGGCGATGCCCATGGTCGCCGGATGCAGTCCGGCACCATCGAAGCGCTGGCGCGTGGCGGGTTCTGCCATTACCGCCATCACCTTCTGCGAAAGGAAGTTCAGGATCGGCTCCGGCGTCCCGGGCGGTGCCGCCAGCCCGTACCAGTTCTCGGACTGGTAGCCTGGCACGCCCTCCGCCGCTGCCGGCGTGTTGGGCAGCAACGGCCAGCGTTCCGGCGAGGTGACGGCGATGGCCAGCGCCTGGCCGTTGTTGATGAGGCCCAGCGTGGCCGGGTCGCCGAAATAGGCATCCACCACCCGCGCGGCGAGGTCGTTCAGCGCCGGGCCGGTGCCGCGATAGGGCACATGCACCATCTGCAGCCCGGACATCTGCTTGAACAACTCCCCGGTCAGATGCTGGCTGGTGCCGATCCCGCCGGAGGCCCAGCGGATCTCCTGCCGCTTGCCCAGTTCCATGAAGGCGGCCAGGTCCTTCGCCGGCAGATTGGTGCGCGCCGCCAGGATGAAGGGCATGCGCACCAGCCGGGTGATATGCGCCAGCCCCATCGCGTCGTAAGGCAGCCGGCGCAGATGCGGCCCTGCGGTGACGGTGCCGGCGCCGGTGAGGGACAGGGTGTAGCCATCGGCCGGGCTGTGCGCCATCGCCTCCACGCCAATGACACCGCCGGCGCCACCGCGGTTCTCCACCACCACCGGCTGGCCGAGCGCCTGGCCG
>JAEWCI010000303.1 GCA_023390705.1 Pseudomonadota bacterium | reverse complement strand
CATCGTCTGGGCCCACCACATGTTCACCTCGGGCATCGAGGTTGACACCCGCGCCTACTTCATGGCCGCCACCATGGTCATCGCGGTGCCGACCGGGGTGAAGATCTTCTCCTGGATCGCCACCATGTGGGGTGGTTCCATCGAGTTGAAGGCGCCGATGCTCTGGGCCATCGGCTTCATCTTCGTCTTCACCGTGGGCGGCGTGACCGGCGTGAAGCTGGCCAATGCCAGCGTGGACGTGATCCTGCACAACACCTACTACGTGGTGGCGCACTTCCACTACGTGCTGAGCCTGGGTGCGGTGTTCTCCATTTTTGCCGGCTTCTACTACTGGGTCGGCAAGATGACGGGTAAGCCCTATTCGGAGACGCTCGCGAAGCTCCATTTCTGGATGCTGTTCATCGGCGCCAACCTGACTTTCTTCCCGCAGCACTTCCTGGGCGCCCAGGGCATGCCGCGGCGCTACCCCGACTATCCGGACGCCTTCTCGGGCTGGAACATGGTTTCCTCCCTCGGTGCCTACCTGTCCGCGGCCTCTTTCGTGCTGTTCATCTACATTTGCTACCGAATTTTCGCCAGCAAGGGTACGGTGCCGGCAAACCAGTGGGGCGAGGGCGCGACGACCCTGGAGTGGCAGGTTTCCTCGCCGCCGCCCTTCCACACCTTTGAGGAACTCCCCCGGGTTCGCTGAGGCGCGATGAGCAACACCGCTGCAGAGACAAAGGGGGGCGGCAACGCCCCCCTTCCGCTTTACCAGGGCGACCTCTCAGAGGTTGGCGACTGGGTGGCCCTGCTCAAGCCACGGGTGATGACGCTGGTCGTCTTCACCGGGCTGGTCGGGCTGCTGGTGGCGCCTGGGCATCTGCACCCGGTGCTGGCGCTGACGGCCATCCTCTGCATTGCCCTGGCCGCCGGCGCCGCCGGCGCCATCAACATGTGGTACGACCGTGACATTGACGCGGTTATGAGCCGCACCCGGAACCGGCCCATCCCGGCCGGGCGGATCGAGGCCGGGGCGGCGCTGGGCTTCGGCATCACCCTTTCCGTGGCCTCCGTCACGGTGATGGGGCTGGCGACCAACTGGATGGCGGCAGCGGTGCTGGCTCTTTCCATCGCCTGCTACGTCTTCGTCTACACCATGTGGCTGAAGCGCCGGACGCCGCAGAACATCGTCATCGGCGGCGCCGCCGGCGCCTTCCCACCCGTCATCGGCTGGGCCGCGGTCACCGGCAGCGTCACGCCGGAGCCGCTGGTGCTCTTCGCCATCATCTTCTTCTGGACGCCGCCGCATTTCTGGTCCCTCAGCCTCTGGGCCTGCAAGGACTACGAACGGGCGGGCGTGCCGATGCTGCCGGTGGTCGCCGGGCCGCGGGAAACGCGCCGGCAGATCCTGGCCTATACCGTGCTGCTGGCGCCGCTCGGCCTGGCCCCCTGGCTGCTGGGCTTCGCCGGCCCGGCCTATGCCGCGGTGGCGGCGCTGCTCGGCGCCGGCTTCCTCTGGCATGCCGTGGCGGTCTGGCGGGACCGGCAGGATGAGCGTGGCGCCAGCCTGACGAAGGACGCCCCGGCACGGCGCGCCTTCCGTTTCTCCCTTCTCTACCTCGCGCTGCTCTTCGCCGCCCTGGCGGCGGAGCGGCTGGTGCTGGCATGACAGCGGAAGACATGACACCGGAAGACAGGCAACTGCTGGACCGCCGGCGCAGCCGCCGCAATTGGGCGCTGCTGCTGGTACTGGTCGGGCTCGTCGTGCTGTTCTACTTCATCAGCATCGCCAAGATGACCCCAGGCTGAAAAGGGACCGATCGCGCGCCATGGACCAGACCGCAACCGACAGGCTGCGTCGTCGCAACCGCCTCACCGGCATGGTGTTCGGCGGCTTCGTACTGGGCATGGTGGGGCTGGCCTTCGCATCGGTGCCTCTCTACCGCATGTTCTGCCAGCTCACCGGCTACAACGGCACGCCCATGCTGTCCGGGGGGGCGGCTCCCGGTGCCGGCAGCACCACCATGACGATCCGCTTCAGCGCCATCGTGCAGCCCGGCCTGCCCTGGCGCTTCGAACCCGGCCAGCCCAGCATGGCGCTGCCGGTGGGCGAGGAGGCGCTGGCCTTCTATCACGCCAGCAACCTGGTGGACCGGCCGGTGACCGGCGTCGCCACCTACAACGTCACGCCCGAGGTGGTGGGCCGCTACTTCCACAAGACCGCCTGCTTCTGCTTCGAACAGCAGACGCTGGAGCCCGGCCAGCAGGTGGACATGCCGCTCTCCTTCTGGGTGGACCCGAAGATCGCCGAGGACCCGAACACCCGCGGCATCCGTACCATCACCGTCCATTACGCCTTCTTCCGCAGCCTGGACGATGCGGACCGCAACGGCGCGCTGGCCAATGCCGGGGAGCATGTCGGCCGGCGTGACCGCGCCACGCCTTGAGCAAGCCTTGCCGCAACCTTCCCGGCCGCGAAAGATGCCGGGCCGGGCTTGATCCGGCGCCGGATTTCGGGATTGATGCGGCTCACCTGTCCGGCCCCCGAAAGGGGGCTGCCGACGCCCGCCAGCTTACCAGGACGCCCGATGGCCACCACGCATGACATGACGGCAAGCGGAGAAGCCGCGCCGCTGCACAAGCACCCCTACCATCTGGTGGATCCCTCTCCCTGGCCGATGGTCGGCGCCTTCGCCGGCGGCGCCCTGGTGCTCGGCATCATCCTGTACGCGCATTACGGCACCTGGTGGATGCTGGGGCTCGGCGTGCTGAGCGTGCTGGCCACCATGTTCTTCTGGTGGCGCGACGTGGTGAGGGAAAGCCGCACCCCGGGCATGCACACGCCCATCGTGCGTATCGGCCTGCGCTATGGCATGCTGCTATTCATCGCCTCGGAGGTGATGTTCTTCGTCGCCTTCTTCTGGGCCTATTTCCACTTCGCCCTGTATCCGCAGCATGTTTCCGGCGCGGAGCAGGCGATCTGGCCGCCAGCGGGCATCCTTACATTCGACCCCTTCGGCCTGCCCTTCCTGAATACCATGATCCTGCTGCTCTCGGGCTGCACCGTCACCTGGGCGCATCACGCGATCCTGCACAATGACCGCAAGGGCATGATCACCGGCCTTGGCCTCACCGTGCTGCTCGGCCTCTCCTTCACCTTCTTCCAGGTGGTCGAGTATGCCGAGGCGCCCTTCGCCTTCACCGGCGGCGTCTATCCCTCCACCTTCTTCCTCGCCACCGGCTTCCACGGCTTCCACGTCATCGTCGGCACCTGCTTCCTCGCCGTCTGCTTCTTCCGCGCCCTGAAGGGCCATTTCACCGCGGAACGCCATTTCGGCTTCGAGGCGGCCGCCTGGTACTGGCACTTCGTGGACGTGGTGTGGCTGTTCCTCTTCATCTGCATCTACTGGTGGGGCGCAGGCGAAATCGCGCAGCACTGATGGCCACCGAAGCGGGAGGAGCGCCGCTCCTCCCCACCGCCTTGCTGGGCCGCTGTCCGCGCTGCGGGCACGGCCCCTTGTTTTCCGGCCTGCTGGAAATCCGCGAAACCTGCCCCGCCTGCGGGCTGGACCTGCGCTCCCATGACGCCGGCGATGGCCCGGCCATGGCCGGCATCTTCATCGTCGGCGCGGTGGCGGTCATCGCCGCCCTGGTGGTGGACGTGAAATACCAGCCGCCGCTCTGGGTCCATGCGCTGCTTTGGCCAGCCCTGCTGCTGCCTTTCTCCATCTGGGTGATGCGCCTGGCCAAGGCGGCGCTGGCGGCGCTGCAATACCGGCACCGTCGCGGCGAAACGGCCAGCAGCTGAACCCCATGCAGTTCCGGCGTTTCCTGTTGCCGGTGCTGGTGGCGTTGCCGGTCCTGACGGTGCTGCTGGGCCTGGGCACCTGGCAATGGCAGCGCCTGGGGTGGAAGACCGCGCTGCTGGCCGAACTTGCCGCGGCCGAGCAGGCGCCGCCCGTCCCGCTGCCCGCCACGCCCCAGCCATTCGCCAGGGTCATTGTCCGCGGCCGTTTCGACCATGGGCGGGAAGTGCTGCTGGGCGCGGAGGTGCGCGGCAACCGCATGGGCGCGCATCTGCTGACACCGCTGCTGCGCCCGGACGCCCCGCCCCTGCTGGTGGACCGCGGCTGGGTGCCGGTCGAGCGTGACGTGCCGCTGGACCGGCCGGAAGGCGAGGTGGCCGTCACCGGCTATGTCCGGCAGGCCGATGAACGCTCCTGGCTGGCGGCGGCGGACAACCCCGCCGCGCGGCGCTTCTTCACCCTGGACCCGGAGGCGATCGGCCAGGCCCTCGGCCTGCCGCGCCCCGCCCCCTTCGTCCTGGTGGCGCTGGCCACGCCGGATTCGCCGCCCCAGGCCCTGCCGGAACCGGCGCGGCATCTGCCGCGGCCGAACAATCCCCATCTCGGCTATGCGATCACCTGGTATGGGCTGGCCGCCGCCCTGCTGGGCGTGCTGGCCGTGTTCCTCGGGCGACGCTGGAAGGAATCCGCATGACCACCCAAGCCGAGGCCTATGCCAGGCTGAAGGCCCGCTTTGCCCGCATCGCCGCGCTGGGCGAGGCGCAGGCCATGCTGCATTGGGATGCCAGCGCCATGATGCCGCCCGGCGGCGCCGCGGCGCGGGGCGAGCAATTGGCCGCCCTGGCCGGGCTGGCGCATGAGCTGATGACGGCGCCGGAAGTGGCCGAGGACCTGGCCGCCGCCAGCGCCACGGGCGAATGGGACGAAGCCAACCTCGCCCTGATGCGCCGTGCCCATGCCCGTGCGGTGGCGCTGCCCACCGCCCTCGTGGAGGCCAGCACCCGCGCCAACAGCGCCTGCGAGAAGGTCTGGCGGGAGGCCAAGGCGCGGGCCGATTTCGCCCTGGTGCGGCCCCATCTGGCGGAAGTGGTGCGGCTGCAGCGCGAAACCGCGCAGGCCCTGGCCGCCGCCACCGGGCTCTCGCCCTATGACGCGCTGATGGATGGCTACCAGCGCGGCGTCACCGCTGCCGAGGTGGAACCCATCTTCGCCGCCTACGAAGCCTTCCTGGCCGAGGCCCTGCCGTGCGCCGAGGCCCTTCAGGCCACGCGCCCCGCCCCGATCCCGCTGCCCGGCCCCTTCCCGGTGGCGGCGCAGCGGGCGCTCTGCCGCCGCCTCTCCGAACGGATCGGGCTGGATTACGACCATGCCCGGCTGGACGAATCGCTCCACCCCTTCTGCGGCGGCACGCCGACCGATATCCGCATCACCACCTTCTATGCCGAGGACGAGCTGGCCAAGTCGCTGCTCGGCGTTCTGCATGAAACCGGCCATGCGCTTTATGAACGCGGCCTGCCGGAAGCCTGGGCCCGGCAGCCGGTGGGCGAGGCGGCCGGCATGGCGGCGCATGAATCGCAGAGCCTGATCGTGGAGATGCAGACCTGCCGTTCCGATGCCTTCCTGTCCTTCCTCGGGCCGGAATTGCAGGCCAGCTTCGGCGGCGGGCCGGAACCCTATGCGCCGGCCAACCTGGCCCGGCTGTGGCGCCGCGTCTCGCGCGGCTTCATCCGGGTGGATGCCGATGAGCTGACCTATCCCGCCCACATCATCCTGCGCTTCCGCCTGGAACGCGCGCTGATCGGCGGCGATCTCGCCGTGGCCGACCTGCCCGGCGCCTGGAACGAGGGCTTCCGCGCGCTGCTCGGCATCACCCCGCCGGACGACGCCCGTGGCTGCCTGCAGGACATCCACTGGCATGACGGCGCCTTCGGCTATTTCCCCAGCTACCCCCTGGGCGCCATGGCGGCGGCGCAATTGATGAAGGCGGCCCGCGCCGCCATCCCGGACCTCGACACGGAAATGGCCCGTGGCGAGTTGCTGCCGCTGATCGCCTGGCTGCGCGAGAAGCTGCACGGCCAGGGTTCCCGCTTCGGCTTCCAGGACCTGCTGCGGCACGCCACGGGCAAATCACTGGACCCGCAGGATTTCACGGAGCATCTTCGGCGCCGCTACCTGGAGTGAACGCCATGTCGCAGGCCGCCGCGAACAAGCAGGTGGTGCTTGCCTATGTCGCCGCCTTCAACGCCGGAGACCAATTGGCACTGCGCGGGTTGTTCACCGACGATGCCAGGGTGCAGGGCGTGCTCGGCTGGGGCGGCATGGATGCGGTGATGCCGGTCTGGCGGGAACTGCACGAAGCCTTCTGCCCGGTGCTGACGGTGGAATCCATCGTCGCGGAAGGCGACACGGTGGCGGCACGCTATTCGGAGCGGGGGCAATTCCGCGCCCCCTTCCGCGGCCAGGCGCCTACCGGAAAGGCCTATGAGCTGGTAGCGATGGAATTCTTCACCCTGCGCGACGGGCTGATCCATCGCCGCTGGGGCGCCCGGGATTCCGCCAGCATGGCACGGCAGACAGGGGCGAGCCTCGGCTGACACCGGGCCGCTGCGGCCTACCGGATCACCGCATCCCGCGAGGCGCAGGTCGCCACCATCGGCCATTCATGCCGGGTGCCATCGGCCAGGGTATAGGCCACATCGACCAGGCAGCCCTGGCCGCCGGGCAGGCTGATCCAGATGCTGGCCCCTGGCTCCAGCCGGGCGCCGAGCAGGAGGTCGAAATTGCCGCCGGGATGGCCGCTGGGGGTGACGGAAAGCTCGGTCATCGCCTGGCCGGTGCCGTTGACCAGGGAGAAGCTGGGATTGTCCGGCTCCGGCGGCGGCTCTCCCCAGACCACGCGCGGGTGCCGGCAGAGATCCTGCTTCAGCCGTTCCTCCTCCGCGCCACCTGCGAAGGTCACCATCAGGTCGGCCAGGCATTCCTCGCTGCCGGTGGCGATCTCCACCTCGCTGCCCGGCGCCAGGGTGGCGCCGCCCAGCCTCTCCTGGCCCCAATCCGAGGCGCGCGAGGGCGAAGCGTAGAACTGCGTGATCTCCCGCCCGGTGGCATTCACCAGGGTCAGGCGGACTTCCTCCGCCAGGGCAGGCGCGGTGGCCAGCAGCACCAACAGGCCCAGCACCCCGTGCCACCTCATCCCATGCTCCTTCACGCATGAAGATGCGGGGATTAGCGCATTTTCAGCCGAAGTGTACGGTGGAACGCATGCGTTCCACCGGCGTGGAAGATGCGCCAGGAAACAAAGGCCGGAGCGGGTCCGCCGCGCACCGGCGCGGTGAAGCGGCTCAAGCACGCCAGCCAGGAGCCGCGCAGCGGCTGCAGCAGCCCGGCGCCCGGTTCTGAACAACGGGCCGCCGAACCCCCCTTGCCCGTACGCCTGCTTCACGC
>JAEWCI010000291.1 GCA_023390705.1 Pseudomonadota bacterium | reverse complement strand
CATACCACCGATGGCTTACTGAAACTGAAAGTGAAAACGAACTCCAGCTCCAGCGTGTTGGTAGGACCTTTATTTGGTTCTTCCGCTCCAGCTCCGGCCAGCGGCTCTATGCCCAGGGCGCCGACATGATCATCACCGCCACGGTCAATCCGGGCGCCGAGGTGATCGCCGACGGCAATATCCATGTCTACGGGGCGCTGCGCGGCCGGGCGGTGGCCGGCGCCGCGGACGACCCTTCGGCGCGGGTCTTCGCGCTGAATTTCGATCCGGAATTGATCGCCATCGCCGGCTACTACGCGGTGCGCGACGGTCTGGGGGATGCGCCGCTCGGCCGCGCCGTCCAGGTGCGGCTGGAGGGCGAGGAAATGCGCTTCGAGCCGCTCGGCTAGCGGGACCGGGCACGGCGGGATTCAACAGGGGGATTGGATACATGGCGGAAGTAATCGTCGTCACCTCCGGCAAGGGCGGGGTGGGCAAGACCACGACCAGCGCCGCCTTCGCAACGGGGCTTGCCCAGCGCGGCAAGAAGACCGTGGTGATTGATTTCGATGTCGGGCTGCGCAACCTCGACCTCATCATGGGGGTCGAGCGCCGCGTGGTGTTCGACATCGTCAACGTCATCCAGGGCGAGGCCAAGCTCAACCAGGCGCTCATCCGCGACAAGCGGGTGGAGACGCTGTCCATCCTGCCGGCCAGCCAGACGCGCGACAAGGACGCGCTGACCCGGGAAGGCGTGCAGGGCATCATCGACGAGTTGTCGAGGGATTTCGACTACATCCTTTGCGACAGCCCGGCCGGCATCGAGAAGGGCGCGCTGCTCGCGCTCTATTTCGCCGACCAGGCTGTCGTCGTCACCAATCCCGAAGTCTCCTCGGTGCGGGATTCGGACCGCATCCTCGGCGTGCTGCAGTCCAAGTCGAAGCGGGCCGAGGAGAAGCGGGACCCGGTGAAGGAGCACCTCCTGGTGACCCGCTACGACGCGAACCGGGTGGAGCGCGGCGAGATGCTGAAGCTGGAGGATGTGCGGGAGATCCTTGCCATCCCGCTGCTCGGTGTCATCCCGGAAAGCGAGAGCGTGCTGAAGGCTTCCAACACCGGCACGCCGGTGATCATGGACCAGGAGAGCGTCGCCGGTCAGGCCTACAAGGACGCGGTTGGCCGCTTCCTGGGAGAGAGCCTGCCGCACCGCTTCCTGGAAGCTGAAAAGAAGGGGGGCATCTTCCGGCGTCTGTTCGGCGGGAGGGCGGCATGAGCTGGCTCGATTTCTTCCGCGCCCGGGCGGCCAAGTCGGAAGCCCCCGCCAGCGCAAGCCAGGCCAAGGAAAGGCTGCAGATCGTCCTGGCGCATGAGCGCATCGGCCGCACGCGGGAGGATTTCCTGCCCAAGCTGCAGCAGGAATTGGTCGCGGTCGTGGCGCGCTATGTCTCGATCGATCCCGGCCGGGTGAATGTCAGCGTCGATCGCGGCGGGGACATGTCCACCCTGGCGATCGAGATCGAACTGCCGGCGCCGGCGCGCAAACCGGGCCGGCTGGCTTCCTGAGGCACCGCCGCCCCCGGGCCGGCGCCTGGGGGCCGAGCCGCCATTCGGCACGCCGGTCCCGCCTGCGAGCGGGGCTGCGAGCGGGGCATGGCCATTCCCGCGCTTCGCCGGTTCAGCTTCGGGCGGCCACACTTTGCCCCGGCGCCAGGAACAGCGTCGCCGTGCCCCCGGCCAGCAGGGATTCCGCCGTACAGGCCCGTGCCTCGCCATCCGGTCCGATTCGCTGCAAGGGGAAGCGGCCAGCCAGCGCTTCCAGCAGCGCGGCCGGGGCGTGGCAGCGGGAAGCGTCGAATTCCAGCAGCAGGCGCAGCCCGGGCTGCGCTGCCAGCAGCGCCTGCATGCCCGCCCAGGCATTCTCCTCGCCGCCATTGAGGTCCAGCCACAGCCAGTCCGGCCTGTCACCGATGAAGCTGTCCAGCGCGCGGATCGGCACCCGTGCGGCTGTCGGCTCAGCGGCCCCTTCCTCCACCAGATGGCTGGCTAGCGGATCTTCCGCGGGCGTCTTGAAGGGCAGGTAGGCCGGCGCCGCCGGCCCGGCCAGGGCGATGCGTTCCACCCGCACCCGGTCGGCGAAGCCGTTCAGCGCCACATTCTGCCGCAGCAGCGTGGCGAGCCGCGGGTTCGGTTCCAGCGCCAGAACCTGACCGCCGGGCCCCAGCAGATCGGCGGCCAGCAGGGTGAAATAGCCATAGCCGGCCCCGGCTTCCAGGAGCTTCTGGCCGGGACGGAGATGGCGGGCGAGGAAGGCGGTGACCCAGAACTTCCAGTAGCCATCCAGCGCCAGATGCGGGGCAACTCCGCGATCCTCGGGCGCCACCAGCAGCTTGTAGCGGCCCAGCGCCCGGCACAGCATCGCATCGCCGAGCGGCACCGCGCCGGCCAGCGCCCGGATCTCGGCTTCCACCCGCGCCCGGCGGCCACTGGCAATGCGGTGCAGCGGCAGCAGCGGGCGCCGCGGTTGCCACAGGGACCGCAGCCGTCCCAGCAGCCCTGGGCGCGCCACCGGCACCGAAGAAGGGTGGCGCTGGTCCTGCGGCATCGGGCATTCCTTCTCGGCGCCGCGGCCCCGAGTCCCAGGGGGCGGCATGTCACTCAATGGTTGTGGGTCGGGTGTAGGCCCTGGCGCCCGTTGCGTGAAGCGCGACCGGCACTGCCACTCTCCATGTTGCGCCTTGCGGTGACCTGTGCCGCCGCTTGCCGGTACGCGGCCCTGCAGACGCCGCGGCGGGAATGGGAGGGCCAGGCCATCTTCGCGCCGCGCGGACAGCGCGTGGATCATTGCTCATGGAGCGGATTCACGCTGCCAGGCGTTCACGCCCGCCCGCGATCTGGCTAGCCTGCCGGCATGAGCGTCTCCTGCCCCGGCCTGCCGCCGCATCCCGCCACCGCCGAGCCGCGGCCCGCAGCCGCCGGCTTCGTCCCCGCCGCCCTGGCCGAGGCCACCGCCCTGGCCGCCGGCCATGAGATTCCCTGGCCGCGCGACCTGCGCGCGCATCTCGAAGCGGGGCATTTCGAGCCACCGCCGGACAACGCCATCCTTGGCCCGGTGGCGCCGCGCGGCGGCCCGAACGGGCTCGTGCTGCGCCACGGCATCCTCGCCGCGCGCTGGGGCGATACCCGCCGGGTGGACATGACCTTCAGCGTGGCGAAGAGCTATCTCGGCCTGCTTGCCGGGCTGGCCTGGAGCGATGGGCTGATCCCCGATCTCGACGAGCCGGTCGGCCGCAGGGTGCCGGATGGCGGCTTCGAGGGGCCGCAGAATGGTGCCGTCACCTGGCGGCACCTGCTGCAGAACAGCTCTGAATGGGAAGGCACGCTGTTCGGCAAGAGCGAGGTGATCGACCGCGGCCGCAACCTCGCGGTGGAGGGCCGGGGCCGCAAGGGCGTGCCGCGGCCATTGCAGGCGCCAGGCGGCTACTGGGAATACAACGACGTTCGGGTGAACCGCCTGGCGCTTGCCCTGCTGCGGGTCTTCCGGCGCCCGCTGCCGGAGGTCTTTGCCGAGCGAATCATGGCGCCGATCGGCGCTTCCACCGACTGGCATTGGGAAGGCTACGAGACCTCCTGGGTGGAGATCGAGGGCAGGCGCATGCAGTCGGTCTCCGGCGGTGGGCATTGGGGCGGCGGCGTCTTCATCCATGCCGAGGACCAGGCGCGGATCGGCCAGTTGGTCCTCCAGGGCGGCACCTGGGGCGGGAGGCAATTGGTGCCGGAAGCCTGGATAGGGATGTCGGCCACGCCCTGCGCCCTGAACCCGCAATATGGCTTCCTGTGGTGGCTGAACACCGGCCGGGCGCGCTGGCCGGGGGCTTCGGCGGCAACGCGCTGCTTCGTCGGCGCCGGCGGCAACCTCACCTGGATCGACCCGGAGAACGACCTGGTCGCGGTGCTGCGCTGGACCGACCCGACCAGGGCCAGCGACTTCATGGCAGCGGTAACGGCCGCGATTCGCGACTCATAGCCGGGCGGCGCCGGGGCAGGGCGGTGGCAGGGCTGTCAGGCCACCTGCCCGGCCTCCGCCATCGGTGCCAGCGCCTGCAGGGTTTCCCTGCCGATCTCGGCGACAAGCCTCGCCAGCATCTCGGCCTCCTCCGAGCCGGGCTTGCTGGCCTGCAGCCGGCGGGCGGCCAGTGTCAGCCGCGCCGCGCCGAGGGTGCCGGCGGCACCGACCAGCCGGTGCGCCAGCGGGATGCGGTCCGCGGGCCCGGCTTGGCGCAGCC
>JAEWCI010000270.1 GCA_023390705.1 Pseudomonadota bacterium | reverse complement strand
GGCCGGCGGCGGGCTGGGTGAGACCGCTGAAGGAGCCTTGCACGCCGCCCTCGGCCCGGACCACGTCGAAGCGCTGGCCGAGCGTGGGCGTGAAGCTGTTGCTGGCCGCGCCGCCGCTGCCGCGCAGCACCGGCTGCAGCAGGCCGCCGGCCGTGAAGGCGTTGCCGGCGCCGAGCACCAGCACGCGGTCGTGGTTGCCGGCGCCGGTTCCTGTGCCGGCGCCGTCGATCTCCAGCGTCAGTTGCGCCGTGGAGAGCAGGGTGAGCGGAGCGGTGAAGCTCAAGGTACCGGGGCTGCTGCCCGGGGCGAGGGTGCCGGCCAGGGTGGTGGGAGCGCCGATGGTGCCGGCACCGCTCAACCTGGCCTGCGGCCCCACCTGCAAGTTGGTGGCCCCGAATTGCCCATTGACGGAGAGGGTGCCGGACTCGACCGCCACCGAACCGCCCGAGAGCGCCCCGTTCAACAGCAGATGCCCCGCCCCGGTCTGGGTCAGCGGCCCGCCGAGGATCAGCGGGCCGTTCAGTGCCAGGTCGAAGCCGTTCAGGTCGAAGCTGCCGCCCAGCCCGCCCAGGAGCACGGGGCGGCCGATCCCAAGCGCGGCAAGCGCCCGCAGCCTGCCGTTCGAGAGCGTCAGGCTGGAGCCAGCGGCGCCCAGCGCGGCGTCGGCGGCGATCGCCAGCGTGCTGCCGCCGGTCACCAGGGTGCCTCCGGCATGGGTGTTGGCGGCAAGCAGCGTGAGGGTGTTGCCGCCGGTCACCGTCAGCCCGCCCGCGCCGGAGACCTGGCCGGACAGCGTGACCGGCGCCCGCACATCCAGGATGCCGCTGGCATCGAGCGCGACCGGGCGCGGCGAGGCGAAGGCGCCGGAGAGTTGCAGCACGGCCGGGCCGGCGAAGGCGATGCGAGTGCCGGCGGCGCCGAAGGCGGAATCGGAGCCGGCCACCACGGTGCCGGCATTCAGCACCGTGCCGCCGGTCCAGGTGCCGCCATCGGGCAGCAGCAGCGTGCCGGTGCCGTATTTCACCAGCGGCCGGTTGCCGGACAGGCGCCCGGCCTCCGGCGCGCTGTCGTTGTCGGCACGGCCGAAGGCCAGTTCCAGCGCCTGCGGGAAGTGGGAGGTGACGTCGTAGAGCAGGAAGGCACCGCGGCCATAGCTGCTGACTGCCAGCACATCGGCCCGGTCATTGTAGGTCAGGACGTTAATATTGGCGTTCGGCAGCCCGGTGCCGAAGCGCCGCCAGCCGGTCAGCAGGCCCTGTGTATCGCTGTCCGCCACCACCAGCGGAGTGCCGAGATCGGCGGCGCTGTTCAGCCCGCCCACCAGCAGCGCGTCGACGCCATTGGCCGAGATGAATTCCAGCGCGGTCGGCCGGATGAAGCCCTGGGGCAGATTGGCGGTCAGCGACTGGAAGCTCTGCCCCGTGTCGCGCGTGCCCCAGAGATTGAGCTGGTCCGTGGCGAAGAAGCGGGCCACCGTCCGCGCGTCGAACACGACGGAACTGGGGGCACGCCCACCCGTCGCCGCATAGGCCGGCAACGGCGCCAGGCTGTTTTCCGCCCCGGTGACGGAGAGGGCGAGCACCGGGGATCCCGGGCCGCTCGGCTCGCGATAGAAGCCGCCGGCGAGCAGCGCCAGGGGGGCATCCCGCACGCCGAAGGCGAGCGCCGTGACCTCGCCGCGGTCCCAGTCCGGCCCCAGCCCACCGACGATTCGCATCGGCAGGTTGTAGGAGGGTGCCTCGACGTCGCTGCCCGGGCGGCTGATGGCGCCCGGAACGTCCGTGCCCCAGGCGACCCCGGTCGTGCCGAGGGCCAGCCGCGTCGGATCCGCCCTGTTGAGCACGATGCGGGACATGAAGGGACGATTGTCGTCATCATCATCGTCATCGTCGTTGCTCGGACGGCGCAACTGGATCGGCCCTTCAGGCCCGTAGGGGCTGAGCAGCACGAGGTCGCGCAGACCGTAAGGCGCCGCCGGGTCGATCACCTGGCGGGACAGGGCACCCAGCTTCTGGACGGAGGTGTAGAGCAGGCTGTTGCCCGGCAGCCTGTCATTGATCTGCGCATTGATGCCATCGCCGCCGCCAATGAGGGTGAAGGGAGCCCGGTCCCGTCCCGTCTGGAAGGCGAGGCCCGTATCCTGCCCCGCGGCCGCCAGGCGACCGGTGCGGCTGTCATAGGCGATGCCGTAGAGTTCGCCGATCTGTAGCGTGCCGTTCAGCCCGCGCCAGACCCCCTTGGCCGGATCGGTGGAGGAAAGGGCGTAGAGGCCGGAATCGGTCGAGACGAGCAGGCGCCCATCCGGGGCAACCGTGACCGAATGGCCATCGGCATGGACGAAGGTGTTGCTGGCGAGGCCGGAGGCGGCCAGGGACTGCACCGCGGTGCTGCCGTCAGGGTTCAGCGTCAGGCGGAAGACCGGCAGGTAATAGGCGTTGTAGCGGCCGAACTCCGGATTGCCCTCGCTCTCGGACCGCACCCGGTCACCGATGAGGTAGACCGTATTGGCCTGCCGCGGGTCCAGGGTGATGGCGCTGTTCAGCGCCCCCTGCCCGCCCGGATTGATGTCGCGGGCGATGGCGGACAGGGACAGCGGGCGCCAGGTCGTGCCGCCATCCGGGGAGAGCAGGACGGCGGTTGCCACACCACCCTGCACCGCCAGGGCGGCGAGGCTGCCGCCCGGCCCTGCTGCCAGCTTCACCCTCTCTGTCCCGGCCAATGCGGTGCCGAGGGGGCTGCCGTCGCCGGCGCTGGCAAGCGGCGTCCAGGTCGCGCCGCCCGTGTCGCTGCGGTAGACCGCGGCCGGGCTCGCCATGCCAGCCAGCGCCGCGGCGAAAATCCGGTTCGGATTCTGTGGATCGCCGGCCAGGGCGCTGACCGGGGCGCCCGCCTCGCTGCCCGGCAGGATGATCGGCGTCGCCTCGCCCGTGGTGACCGAGACCCGGTACAGCCCACCCGTGGCCGTGCCGTGATGAGGGTATGTGGCGGAGGCGGCCAGGACCGTATCGCCACGGACCAGCACATCCGAGATGGGACGGCCGCCGAGCAGCGGCAGGTCGAGCTGTCGCCAGCTCTCCCCGCCATTGCCGGAGAGCAGCAGGTCGCCCTGCAGGCCGCCGCGGAAGAAGGCGGGCCCCACCGCGCCATTGGAACTCCAGCCCAGGCCAGCGACGACATGGGCCGGATTGGCGGGGTCGCGCGCCAGGGCGCCGATGGAGAGCGAGCGGAACTGGTCGGTCAGCGGCTGCCAGGTCATGCCGCCATCAGTGGTGCGCCAGATACCGCCATTCGGCGTGCCGGCCAGGATGGTGTCCGTATTCCGCGGATCCACCGAGAAGACATGAACCGAGCCAGCGGTAGTGCCGCCCGGGCTGCCATTCGGCAGCGGCGAGGGGTGCTCGGAGGTATAGGTTCCGCTTGGCAGGGTGGGGCTGAAGGACGCCCCGCCGCTGGCCGGCCCGCCATTGCCCACCGGCTGGAAGAACTGCGCCAGCGCCGGCGGTACCAGCGCCGTGCAGGTCAGCAGGGCCGCAAGAAGCGGTGCCAGACTTCCCCGCTGGGCTCGGGCAGGCCGAGCTTCCCCTTTGGATGCCCTGCGCAACCGCATACTTCCCCCACTCCAACCGCTACCAAGCCGGAATAGGTCGATAACTCGCGAAAAAGTCAACAAGGCCAAGGCTATCAACGAAGCCCGCCTCGTTGCTCCGCCCACGGCTGGCTGTTGCCGGGGCGTCGGTGCAAAACAGGGAGTGGAGCAGAGCCTATAGTGCTGTTTACACCTGGACGCCGCCCGCCCTCCCGGCATGGAAACGGCGGAAGCTGGCATGCCCTGTGTCATGCACAGGCGCAGTCGAGGCCGGGATGGCGCCCGGCCTCCCGGGCACCAGCCAAGCCCGCAAGGGGGCCCTACGCCGCGTTGCGCCTCACGAAGGTGGTGTAACGGTCCATCCAGCCCTGCAGGAAGCTCCGGCTGGCCTCGCCGACATTGCCCTCGGCATCGAACAGCCCCTCCTTGAACTGCAGGAAGACCTCCGGCTGACCGAGTGTCGGCATGTCGAGATAGGCGAGCATGTTGCGCAAATGCTGCTGCGCCATCGCGGTGCCCGGTGCTCCGGGCGAGACACCCACCACGCCTGCGGGCTTGCCGGCCCAGACGCTGTGGCCATAGGGCCTGGAACCGTGGTCGATGGCGTTCTTCAGCACGCCAGGGATCGAGCGGTTGTACTCCGGCGTGACGAAAAGCACGCCCTGCGCCGCGGCGATCTCGCCCTTAAGCCGGACGACTGGTGCCGCCGGGTTGGCATCGTCATCCTGGTTGTAGAGCGGCAGGTCGTCGATCCGTACCCGCTGGAGGCGGAACCCGGACGGCGCCAGACGCCCGAGCGCGGTGGCGAGCTTCGCGTTCAGCGACTCCTTGCGCAGGCTGCCGACGAGTACGGCGATACTGTATTGAGGCATCGAGTTTCTCCTCTGCTTTGCGGTTCACGCCTCGCACGAGGCGTCCTACCGGAAATTCGGTCAGTACTCGTCCGCAGCGCGACACCACATCATCCACCTTCTTGGGCTTGCGTGCGATCAGGGTGCGGGAGGTCCGTGGGCGGACCAGTGCGACGTAGAGGTGATACCGCCCGGTGTCCGCCGTGAAGCCTTCCTTGCCGACCGGCCCGCCGCCGCCATCCGGCGTTACCCAATTGCGGAAGCTCGATGTCTGGCGGAGAACCCTGCCCTTTGCATCCTTCGTCTGCGTCGGTTGCCAATCGGCAACCCATTCCCCGTTCACGAGGATGATGACTGGCTTCAGCCGGAAACCAGCGTAATCGCGGTGCCCCAGGGGTCGCGCAGCACCGCGCCGTCGCCATCGGCCTCGATGCCAAGGCTCGCGGCCTGCGCCCGCTGCTGGATCCCGCTCAGCGCCGATCCGTCCCGGACCACCAGCTCCACGCGATCAAGGCCAGCCATGCCGGCAGGGCGCGGCCCAGCGCCGCGACTGTTCCACGTGTTGGCGGCGAGCTGATGGTGGTAGCCGCCCGCGCCGAAGAAGCTTGCGCCGGGATAGCGGCAGGTCACATCGCAGCCGAGCAGGTCGCGGTAGAAGCGCTCGGCTGCCGCAGTGTCGCCCACCTGAAGATGCACGTGGCCGATGACGCTCCCGGCGGGCATGCCGGTCCAGGGGCCGTCTGCGGCGGCGAGCAGCCCCTCCAGGTCCAAGGGATCGCTCGGCATGTCGATCTGTCCGCCGGCCGAGCGCCATGCCGATACCGGGCGGTCCGCATAGACCTCGATGCCGTTGCCCTCGGGGTCGGCGAGGTAGATTGCCTCGCTGACGCCGTGGTCGGAGGCGCCGTGCAGGCGGATGCGCCGTTCCGCGGCGAAACCCAGCCAGCGTGCCAGGCTCGCCCGGTCGGGCATCAGGAAGGCCGTGTGGAACAGGCCGGCATGGCGGCGGTCGCGCGGCGCGAGGCCGGGATCCCCGACCAGTTCGAGCAGCGACGTCCCCGCCGCGCCGAGAACGACGTGCCCGGCGGACTGCGCGGCCGGCACGAGCCCGAGCACGTCCTGGTAGAAGCCGGAGACGCCGGCGATATCTCGAACCCGGAGCCGGACGCGGCCGATCCGCATCGGCGCGGCGCCCAGGTCGAATGCGGCTTCGGGATGCTCAGTGGCAGCGGACATTGGGTGGTCCTCCAGGATGAAGAACGTCGCGGCCGGTGCCGGGCTGCATCGCCCGGCCCGGTCGCGCTTGTATGGCCTCCACTCACCGGCGGGCCTCCTGGTGGGCTCGTGTCGGTAGCCGGGAAAGGGTCGCCGCGGCGCTCGAGGTATGTCTCAGCGCCGACTAGAACGATCCGCGCCATCAACGCCCTGGTGCCGCTTGGTGCCCGCCTTGCCACGATCCGCCGGATTGGGCCCGCTCTCCACGCCCCCCCCTTTGGGCGCGCACGGCGGCGCTGTCGAGCGAGGCCCGGTGCCAGTCCAGGCGGTCGGCGCCACGCAGCCGCTCCAGCAGCACGCGATGCAGCGCCGCCCAGACCCCGGCGGCGGCGTGCTACTCCACCAGCCCGCGCCAGCAGGTCTTGCCGCTGCAGCCCATCTCCGCAGGCACGCCCCGCCATTGGATGCCGGTGCGCAACACGAAGAGGATGCCCGCCAGCACCACACGGTCCGGCACCCGGGCGCGGCCGCCCTTTGGGCCAGGCGGTTCGGGCGGCAACAGCGGCTCGATCGCCGCCCAAAGATCGTCAGCAACGAGAGGGGCTGCCATCCGCCCCCAACGCCCGAAACCAAGTTATGGCCCCAGTTCTAAATCGGGCAGGTCAACAGGTTCGGAGAGAGTTGGCCGGAGGAGAGCGATTTTCGGCACCCTCCGGCTCGGGCCGGTCAACAGGTTCAGCCTAAAGACCCCAGGAAACCGGCCACTCAGCGCGGCATCCGGTCTGGCGGAGAGCATGGCTCGCATGGGAACTGGCGGAGAGGGTGGGATTCGAACCCACGGTACGGTTGCCCGTACTTCGGTTTTCGAGACCGACGCGATCGACCACTCTGCCACCTCTCCAGCGGCCGGGCCGGGGTATAAGCGCGCGCGTTCCACAGTGCAACGCCTTCACAGCCCGGCGTTGACGCCGGCCTGCCCCTGCCGCTAACCAGCGGCCCTTGCGGCGCCCCCCCCGGGGGGCGCCGGCGGCCGTTTTCGGCCGTAAGTCAGGCTGAATGGCCGGGATCAGCGCCGTTCCCGGCGCCGAATCCCAGGCGCGACCAGTTTGAGGCCGCACGATGACCTTCGCAGTGATCCGCAC
>JAEWCI010000228.1 GCA_023390705.1 Pseudomonadota bacterium | reverse complement strand
CCTTCACCATGGCGCCGCCGGTGGACTTGGCCAGCATGTAGGTGTCATACATCCAGTGCACCGTGTTCGGGCTGCACTGCGCGCCGGTGAGGTCCGAGGTGGCCGAGCCGGTATTGATATAGGCTTTGTTCTTCTCCCGCGCGACGTTGTTCACCGCCAGCCCGACCGAGGAGGTCGGCACGTCCAGGATCATGTCCACGCCCTGGTCGTACCATTGCCGGGCGATGTTCACGCCGACATCGGGCTTGTTCTGGTGGTCGGCGAAGATGACCTCCACATTGAAGCCTCGGTTGCCGAACTCCGCGACGGCCTGCTGGGTGCAGGCCACGCCATAGGGGCCGGAGATGTCGCGGTAGGTGCCGGATTGGTCGTTCAGCACGCCGATGCGGATGGTATTGGCCGCCTGGGCACGGGACTGGCGCGAAAGCGACGGCGCCATGGCTGCGCCAAGAACGGCGCTGCCCAGCAGGTTGCGGCGGGTAAACTGCATGAAGTGCTCCTCGGTTCTCGGCAATGCCGCGGCAGCCACCCGGCCGCCGTGGCGTGGTCTCCGGCTCAGCTCCGGATCAGGCTGCAGCCGCCTTCGGTCAGCGGGCGGAAGGCTTCCTCCGCCGGTGTGGTCTGCACCAGCTTGAGGTAATCCCACGGCCCCTTGCTCTCGGCCGGGCTCTTCACCTCGAACAGGAAGGAGGGGATGATGCGGCGCCCGTCGGGGCGGATGGTGCCGGTGCCGAAGGCATCGTCCTCGGATGGCATGGCCTTCATGCGGTTCACCAACTCGGTACCCGAAGCCTTGGCGGCCGGCACGCCCATATCGGCCACCGCTTTCAGGAAGTGCAGCGTCGCCGAATAGCAGCCGGCATGGATCATGTTCGGGTAGTTGTTCGGCGTGCGCGGCAGCACCCGGCGGGTGAAGGCGCGGGTGCGGTCGTTGAGATCCCAATAGAAGGTTTCGGTGCAGGTCAGGCCCTGCGCCGTCTGCAGCCCCATGCCGTGCACGTCGTTGATGAAGAGCAGCAGCGAGGCAAGCTTCACCCCGCGCCGTGTCAGGCCGAATTCGGCGGCCTGCTTCACGCAGTTCTGGGTGTCGGAGCCGGCATTGGCCAGGCCGATGACCTTGGCGCGCGACGCCTGCGCCTGCACCAGGAAGCTGCTGAAATCCGTGGTGCCCGGGAAGGGCGTGCGCACCTGGCCGAGGACGCGGCCGCCGGAAGCACGCACGAAATTCGCGGTGTCGCGTTCCAGCGCGTGGCCGAAGGCGTAGTCGGCGGTGATGAAGAACCAGGTGTCGCCACCCGCCCGCACCAGTGCGCCGCCATTCGATTTCGCCAGCATCCAGGTGTCATAGGCCCAGTGCAGCGTGGTCTGGCTGCATTGCGGACCGGTGAGGTCGGCGGTAGCGGAGCCGACATTGATGTAGGCCTTGTTCTTCTCCTTCGCCACGCCACCGACCGCGAGGCCGACCGAGGAGGTCGGCACATCCAGGATCAGGTCCACGCCCTGGTCGTACCACTGCCGCGCCAGGTTCACGCCGACATCCGGGCGGTTCTGGTGGTCCGCCTCGATCACCTCGACATTGAAGCCTCGGTTGGTGCCCCATTCCGCCACGGCCTGCCGGGTGCAGGCGACCGAGGTGGGGCCGGTATTGTCCCGGTAGGTCCCGGACATGTCGGTCATCACGCCGATGCGGATGGTATTGGCCGCCTGCGCGCCGGCCAGCCGCGGCAGGGCGGGCGCGAGCGTGGTGACGGCACCGGCGGCAAGCAGGCCGCGACGTGAAAACAGCATCCTGAACCTTCCCTTGTTGTTGTGGGGGCCGGTGCGCGGTGCCCGGCCCTTCAGTCCGTTGCGTTCAGCTCCGCACCAATGGGCAGCCGCCCTCGTTCAGCGGGCGGAAGGCCTCCTCGGCCGGGGTGGTCTGCAGCAATTTGTAGTAGTCCCACGGGCCACGGCTCTCCTCCGGCTTCTTCACCTCGAACAGGTAGGCCGGGTGGATCTTGCGGCCATCGGCACGGATGCTGCCATGGCCGAACACATCATCATCGGTCGGGATCGCCTTCATGCGGGCGACCGTCGCGGCGCCGTTCGCCTTGGCCTGGGCAACGCCCATATCGGCCACCGTCTTCAGGTAGTGGAGCGCGGCGGAGTAGCACCCCGCCTGGCCCATGCCTGGGCGCAGGCCGCCGGGCATCTGCGGCAGCACCTTCTGCGTGAAGGCACGGGTGCGGTCGTTGAGGTCCCAGTAGAAGGTTTCGGAGCAGACCAGCCCCTGGGCGGTGTTGAGCCCGAGCGCATGGACATCCGAGATGAACATCAGCAGCGCCGCCAGCTTCACCCCGCGCCGCGTCAGGCCGAATTCGGCCGCCTGCTTGATAGAGTTGATGGTATCCGCCCCGGCATTGGCCAGGCCGATGACCTTGGCGCGCGACGCCTGTGCCTGCAGCAGGAAGGAGGAGAAGTCGGTCGTGCCCGGGAAGGGCGTGCGCACCTGGCCGAGCACCCGGCCACCGGCCGCCTTGACGAAATTGCCGGTATCGCGTTCCAGCGCATGGCCGAAGGCGTAGTCCGCGGTGATGAAGAACCAGGTGTCGCCGCCTGCCTTCACCATGGCCCCGCCGGTCGATTTCGCCAGCATGTAGGTGTCGTAGGTCCAGTGGATGGTGTTGGGCGAGCATTGCGGGCCCGTGAGGTCGCTGGTCGCCGGCGTGGAACCCAGGAAGACCTTGTTCTTCTCACGTGTCACACTGGAGACGGCGAGCGCCACGGAGCTGGTAGTGACGTCGATGATGACGTCCACGCCTTCCTGGTCATACCACTGCCGCGCGATGTTCGCCCCGACATCCGGCTTGTTCTGGTGGTCGGCGAAGGCAACCTCCACCTGGAAGCCGCGGCTGCCGAAGTCCTGCACCGCCTGGCGGACACAGACCAGCGAGCCCGGGCCGGCGAGGTCGCGATAGGTGCCGGAAGCGTCGTTCAGCACGCCGATCTTGACGCTGTTGGCCTGGGCGCGCGCAGAACGCGGCAGGGCGCCGAGCAGCGGCGTAGCGGCGGCAGCGGTCAGCAGGCTGCGGCGGTCAATGCTCATCGTCCCTCTCCCTGTTGGCGGCGTCCGGGCGCGCCGCTAGCTCCGCACGAACTGGCAGCCGCCCTCGGCAAGCGGCCGGAAGGCCTCCTCGGCCGTGGTGGTCTGCAGCAGCTTGTAGTAATCGAAGGGCCCGCGGCTCTCCTCCGGCTTCTTCACCTCGAAGAGATAGGCGGGGTGGAGCTTGCGCCCGTCCTCACGGATGCGGCCCGGGCCGAAGCAGTCATCGTCGCAGGGCATCGCCTTCATCCGCCGCACCACCTCGGCGCCATCGGCCTTGGCGGCGGCCACGCCCATTTCGGCGACCGTCTTCAGGTAGTGCAGCACCGCGGCATAGCCGCCGGCATGGTTCATGCACAGCGCGTTCTGCCCGATATGCGGCCGTACACGGGCGGAAAAGGCACGGGTGCGGTCGTTCAGGTCCCAGTAGAAAGTTTCGGTGCAGACCAGCCCCTGGGTGGTGGCGAGGCCCAGCGCGTGCACGTCGGGCAGGAACATCAGCAGGCTGGCCAGCTTGATGCCGCGCCGCGTCAGGCCGAATTCGGCCGCCTGCTTGATGCAGTTGATGGTATCCGCCCCGGCATTGGCGAAGCCGATCACCTTGGCCCGGCTGGCCTGAGCCTGCACCAGGAAGGAGGAGAAATCCGTGGTGCCCGGGAAGGGCGTGCGCACCTGTCCGAGTACGCGCCCGCCGGCCGC
The DNA here is from genome assembly GCA_023390705.1 of Pseudomonadota bacterium. GTDB lineage: Bacteria > Pseudomonadota > Alphaproteobacteria > Acetobacterales > Acetobacteraceae > JAEWCI01. Next base: position 5,015 of record JAEWCI010000228.1, on the reverse strand, counting down.
CTTGACGAAATTACCGGTGTCGCGTTCCAGCGCATGGCCGAAGGCGTAGTCGGCGGTGATGAAGAACCAGGTGTCGCCGCCCGCCTTCACCATGGCGCCGCCGGTCGATTTCGCCAGCATCCAGGTGTCGTAGGTCCAGTGCACCGTGTTCGGGCTGCACTTGGAACCGGTGAGATCCGAGGTGGCAGAGGAGGTGTTTAGGAAGACCTTGTTCTTCTCGCGCACGATGTCGTTGACCGCGAGGGCGACGGAGGACGCGCCGCCATCCACCACGCAGTCCACCTCCTCGCGGTCGATCCAGGTCCGCGTGATGTTGGAGCCGACATCGGCGCGGTTCTGGTTGTCCGCCGAGACCACTTCGATGTTGAAGCCACGATTGCCGAATTCCGCAGCCGCCTGGCGGATGCAAGCCAGTTCGGTCGGCCCGGTCACATCGCGGTAGGTGCCGGAGAAGTCGCAGAGCAGCGCGATCTTGATGGTGTTCGCCGCCTGGGCCCGGGCACTGCGCCACGGCAGCCCGCCCAGGACCGGTGCCGCCGCGGCGGCCTTGAGTACCCCTCGTCTCCCGATCTCGCCCATGGTCGTTCTCCCTGTTGCATGTCTTCTTGTTTCTTGTTCACCCTGGTCAGACACCGAGATAGCTGTGCAGGCGGTCCAGGGAGCCCGCCAATTCGGCGTTGGTCACCATGTCCACCACCCGGCCATGTTCCATGACATAGTGGCGGTCCGCCATGGTCTGGGCGAAGCGGAAATTCTGCTCCACCAGCAGCACGGTGAAGCCACGGCTCTTCAGTTCCCGGATGATGCGGCCGATCTGCTGCACGATGACCGGCGCCAAGCCTTCCGAAGGCTCGTCCAGCAGCAGCAGCTTGGCGCCGGTGCGCAGGATCCGGGCAATCGCCAGCATCTGCTGCTCGCCGCCGGAAAGCTTGGTGCCCTGGCTGCGCGCCCGTTCCTTCAGGTTGGGGAAGAGCGTGTAGATCGTCTCCAGCGGCAGGCCGCCCGGCTGCACCACCGGTGGCAGCATCAGGTTCTCGGTCACGTCCAGGCTGGCGAAGATGCCGCGTTCCTCCGGGCAGTAGCCGATGCCGCAGCGGGCGATGACGTCCGGCCGGGCGCCGATCAGTTCCCGCCCGGCGAAGCGCAGGCTGCCGCTGCGCCGGCCGACCAGGCCCATGATGGCGCGCAGCGTGGTGGTCTTGCCCGCGCCGTTTCGGCCCAGCAGCGTCACCACCTCGCCTTCGCGGATGTCGATATCGACTCCGTGCAGGATGTGGCTTTCGCCGTACCAGGCCTGCAGGTCGCGCACCTCCAGCAGCGCGGCGCCGCTGCCCGGGGCGGTCAGCGGCCGTGCCGCCAGGGTCTCAGCCATGGGCCGGCACTCCCACATTCTCCGCCTCGGAGCCCAGATAGGCGGCCACCACGTCCGGGTTGCGGGACACGGCGGCATAGTCGCCCTCGGCCAGCACGCTGCCGCGCGCCAGCACGGTGATGGTATCGCAGAGACCCTGCACCACCTTCAGGTTGTGTTCCACCAGCAGCACGGTGCGCCCGGCCGAAACCCGCTTCACCAGGGCGACGATGCGGTCCACGTCCTCATGCGCCATGCCCGCGGTCGGCTCGTCCAGCAGCATCATCGCCGGGTCCATCGCCAGGGTGGTGGCGATCTCCAGCGCCCGCTTCCGGCCATAGGGCAGTTCACCCGCCGAATGCCGGGCATATTCGGTGAGGCCGACATCCTCCAGCAGCGCCATCGCCCGTTCGTCATATTTCTGCAGCAGCGAACCGGACCGCCAGAAATCGAAGCTGCCGCCACGGCTGCGCTGCAGCGCCACCCGGACATTCTCCAGCACCGAGAGATGCGGGAATACCGCCGAGATCTGGAAGCTGCGCACCAGCCCCAGCCGCGCCACCTCGGCCGGCTTCATGCCGGTGATATCGCGGCCGTCATAGGTGATGCGGCCGCGGGTCGGCGGCAGGAACTTCGTCAGCAGGTTGAAGCAGGTGGTCTTGCCGGCACCATTCGGGCCGATCAGCCCGTGGATGCTGCCGCGCCGGACCTTCAGGGACACGTCGTTGACCGCGACGAAGCCCCGGAATTCCTTCGTCAGCCCTTCGGTTTCCAGGATGGTGTCAGGCACCCGGATCGCTCTCCCACCGCTTCGCCCCCGCAGCCACTCGATACCGGGGCCGTTATTACAGCTAGGTATGGCTGGCCATTCGGCGCGATGCAAGGGCGCTGCGCAGGCATGCGCGCCGCATGTCAGGGCTGCAAGGATTGTGAAAGGCGCCAACCGGCCATGGGATCAGCGCAACCCGTCCTTGCCCTCGATCCCGGCCACGGTCAGCCCGCCGATGCGCGGCAGCGGCCGCCCGCCCGCGGTCAGCGCGACGCAGACCAGGATCTCATCGGCCCGCGGGGCGTCCGGCACCCGCGCTTCCATGGCGTCGAAGTGGCTGCGCACATAGGCGGCATCCTTGTGGCCCAGTGGCACGTCTATCGCCGTTCCCGGCCCGCCGGATTTCTTGGCCGAGGGGATCAGCGCCGGCCCCTTTCCGAGCGCCGCGCGCACCGGCGCGCCCATCCGCGGGTGGAGCAGGGCGGCGGCGTGCTCCAGCTCCCCACCCTCGCCCACCACCGCGGCCTTGCCGAAGCTCTGCACCTGCTCCCCGGGGATGCCGAGCGCGGCGAGGGCGCGGGCGGCCAGCAGCCCGCCCAGCTCCTCCCCCTGCGCCACCAATTCCTCGAGATCCTCCACGTACCGGCCGGCGAAGGGGTTGCGGATGACGGCGCAGGCCACCGCGCGGCGGACCGGCGGGGCGACCTCCCGGCCCATTTCCATCCGGGTCTCGTCCAGGATGGTGACCAGCTTGCGGATGATGGCGGGCATCGCGGCTCCCCCTCAGTGGCCCAGGACCTCCGGCACGCGCTCGGCCGGGGGCGTGTTGCGGCTGCGGCCGGCGCGCACCGCGCCGTCGATCATCACCATGCCAATGCCGGGGATGTCGCCCAGCTCGATGCTGTGCAGCATGTCCCGCCCGGCGCTGTGCTGGGCACGGTCGAGGAAGACCAGGTCGGCCGCCCGGCCGGGTTCGATCAGCCCGCCGTCCAGGGCGCGGATGCGCGCGGTGTTGCCGGTCGCCAGCGCCAGCGCCTGCGCCGCCGGTATCCGCCCGAGCGAGGCGAGCAGCGCCACCAGCCGCAGGATGCCGAGCGGCTGCACGCCGGACCCGGCCGGGCTGTCCGTGCCGAGGATCACCCGGTGCAATTGCCCCAGGTCGCGCGCCGCCTGCACGGCCGCGATGGCGATGCGCTCATTGCCGTTATGGACGATCTCGATGGCCCGGCTGCTGCGCTCGCACAACTCGCAGACATGCGCTTCGGGCAGGGCGGTGTGGCCGCCGTTGATATGGCCGATGATGTCGGCATCGGCCTCCAGCACCGTGTCCCTGTCGATCAGCCCGGAACCGGGGATGGAGGGGCCGCCGGTGTGGATGGTGGACTGGATGCCGTGCCGGCGCGCCCAGGCCACCATCTCCCGCGCCTCGTAGCCGGCCTTCACGCTGCCCAGCCCGACCTCGCCCAGCAGCGTCACCCCGGCGGCGGCCAGCTCGGCGAAATCCGACTCGCCCATGCCCTTTTCCAGCACCGGCGCGCCGGCGATCACCTTCACCCCGGCCGGCCGGGCCAGGGAGAAGGCGCGCTGCGCGGTGATGGCCAGTGCCTTCAGCCCGACGATGTCCTTCGGCCGCCCCGGAAGGTGAACCTCCCCGGCCGAGACCATGGTGGTGACGCCGCCATGCAGGAAGCTCTCCACCCAGCCGATCTGGTTCTGCCGCGGTGTCCAGTCGCCGAAGACCGGGTGGACATGGCTGTCGATGAGGCCGGGCGCGACGGCGCAGCCTTGCGCGTCGATCACCTGGTCCGGCCTGCCGCGCGCCGCCATCTCCTTCGTCCGGCCGATGGCGGCGATGCGGCCGTCCTCGATCAGGATGGCGTCGGCCTCCGCCACGGGCGCGGCCAGGTCGCCGGTCAGCAGCAGGCCGATATTGCGCACCAGGGTCCTGCCCCGGGCCGGTCCCGTCGCCGCTTCCAGAGCCATCCCGCCCTCCTTGCTCCCGCCGGAGCCTACAGCCGATTGCGTTCGAAACTGAATGCCAATCCGTTGCAGGTCATTGTTTGCCGAGCAGATTCACGTCCGCCCGCGATCTGCTCTAGCCCATGCTGTTGCGCGAACCTAGAAACGAGTCGCGCCGATCGCGGAGTCGCCACCATGGATGAGGCCGGCAAGGGTGACTACGTGCTGCGCGAGCAGGTGGGCCACCTGCTGCGCCGCGCCTATCAGCGCCATCTGGCGCTGTTCCACCAGATCATGGGAGAGGACGGCCCGACCTCCATGCAATTCGCCGCCCTGGTCACGCTGTGGCAGCGCGGCCCGCTGAGCCAGAACCTGCTCGGCCGCACACTTGCCATGGACCCGCCGACGGTGAAGGGGGTGGTGGCACGGCTGATGGCGCGCGGCCTGGTGACCCGCACCCGGGATGCGCGCGATGCCAGGCTGCTGTTGATCGCCCTGACCCCGGCCGCCGAGGCCGCGCTGCCCGCCTGGGTGGAGAAGGCCAAAGCGATCACCGCCACCAACCTCGCGCCGCTTTCGGAGGAGGAGGCCAGGCAGTTCACCGCCCTGCTGGCGCGACTCGGCTGATTTGGATTGAGAAGGAAGCGTGAAGGGAATAGCCTCGTTAGCCTGACAACGAAGCCGGAGCGGCGGATGCCGCGCTACTTCCGCCCGAACAGCCTGGAACAGGCCCTGGCCCTGCTGGCCGGGCCGGAGCGCCCGGTGGTGATCGCCGGCGGCACCGATGTGCTGCCCGCGCAAGCTGCCGCCGAAGCCTGGCTGCGGCGCGACGATGCCCCGATGCTCGACATCACCGGGCTGCCGGGACTGGGCACCATCGAGGAGAAGGAGGACCACCACCGCATCGGCGCGCTGGTCACCTGGGCGGCGTTGCGC
>JAEWCI010000091.1 GCA_023390705.1 Pseudomonadota bacterium | reverse complement strand
GGCCGGCGGGGGCCAGGATCTCGGCCGGCTCCAGCCGGGCGAGCAGGCCCGGCAGTTCGGCGCGGGGCAGGCCTTCGGTTTCGAAGGCGCCGGTCGAGACGTCCAGCCAGGCGGCGCCGAGCGTCTCGCCCTCGCCGGGCGCCAGGGCCAGCAGCCAGGCCGGGCGGGCGGCTTCCAGCAGGCTTTCCTCGGTGATCGTGCCGGGGGTGACCAGCCGCACCACCTCCCGCCGTACGGCCGGGGCCTTGCGACGCTTGGCCTCCTCCGGCGTTTCCATCTGCTCGCAGACCGCCACCCGGAAGCCGCGGCGGATCAGCCGTGCCAGGTAGCTTTCATGCGCATGCGCCGGCACGCCGCACATCGGGATGGGCTGGCCGGCATGGGTGCCGCGATGGGAGAGGGCGATGTCCAGCGCTTCCGCTGCCGCTTCGGCATCGGCGAAGAACAGTTCGAAGAAGTCGCCCATGCGGAAGAAGACCAGCGCATCGGGATGCGCCGACTTGGCGGCGAACCATTGCGCCATGGCGGGCGAGGCACCCTCGGCCGGGGGGAAGCTGGCAATGGGCTGGACCATCGTTCCCGTTATTAGCCCGGATATGCGGGAATGGCACCTGCCCGACCGGCCCCCTGGCAATGGCGCCCCGGCAGGCCCGGCATGGGGCCGGGGCGCCGATGCCCTTCACCGGCAATGAGCGGGATGGAATCATGCCACGCCCGATTCGGCCGCCACGCAGGCGATGTGGCGGCTGAACCGGCGTTTCGCTGTTGCGAACCGGATGCTTTCCTCGCCCCGGCCGTACCTGCAAGACTGAATCATCCGCTCGGCGCGGCGCCTGCCGTCGCAACGAAAACCTCTCAAGGAGAGCCCAACCATGGACGACGCGCGCAAGGGCCAGATCACGCAGGTTTCGCTCGCCGATGGGCGCACCGCGCGCGTCACGCCGGAAGAGGCGCTGGCGCTGCATGCCGAAGGCAGGCCGGGCAAGCTGGAGATCCGGCTGATCAAGCCGCTGATCACCGCGCGCGACCTTTCCCTGGCCTATTCGCCCGGCGTGGCGGAACCCTGCCTGCACATCCACCGCGACCGCAACCTAGCCTACGACTACACCGCCAAGGGCAATTTCGTCGCCGTCGTCTCCAACGGCACCGCCGTGCTCGGCCTGGGCAATCTCGGCGCGCTCGCCTCCAAGCCGGTGATGGAAGGCAAGGTGGCGCTGTTCAAGCGCTTCGCCGATGTGGACGGCATCGACCTCTGCATCGATACGGAGGACGCGGACGAACTGATCAACGCCGTCCGCTACCTCGGCCCCTCCTTCGGCGGCATCAACCTGGAGGACATCAAGGCGCCGGAGTGCTTCGTCATCGAGCAGCGGCTGCGCGAGCTGATGGACATCCCGGTCTTCCACGACGACCAGCATGGCACCGCCATCGTCGCCGCCGCCGGGCTGATCAACGCCGCCCACCTGACCGGGCGCGACCTGCGGGAGACGCGGCTGGTCATCAACGGCGCCGGCGCCGCCTCCATCGCCTGCGCGGAACTGCTGCGCGCCATGGGCATGCGGCCGGAAAACATCATCATGTGCGACACCAAGGGGGTGATCTGGCGCGGCCGCACCGAAGGCATGAACCAGTGGAAATCCGCCCATGCGGTGGAAACCAAGGCACGCACGCTGGCCCAGGCGCTTGAAGGCGCCGACGTGTTCTTCGGCCTTTCGGTGAAGGGCGCGGTGACGCAGGAGATGGTCCGCGCCATGGCGGAGAAGCCCATCATCTTCGCCATGGCCAACCCGGACCCGGAGATCACGCCGGAGGAAGCGAAGCAGGCGCGCCCCGACTGCATCGTGGCGACCGGCCGTTCGGACTACCCGAACCAGGTCAACAACGTCCTCGGCTTCCCCTTCATCTTCCGCGGCGCGCTGGACGTGCGGGCCAGCACCATCAACGACGCGATGAAGATCGCCGCCGCCCGCGCGCTGGCGCTGCTGGCGCGGGAGGACGTGCCGGAGGAGGTGAACACCGCCGGCGCCGGCAAGTCGCTGCGCTTCGGCCCTGAATACATCATCCCCAACGCCTTCGACCCGCGCCTGATCTCCCGCGTGCCGGTCGCCGTCGCCCGGGCGGCGATCGAGAGCGGCGTGGCACGCAAGCCGATCACCGACCTGCAGCGCTATGCCCGCGACCTGGCCGGCCGCCTGGACCCCACGGCGAACGCGCTGGAACTCATCACCGAACGGGTGCAGGCGAATCCGCGCACCGTGGTCTTCGCCGAGGGCGAGGAGGAGAAGGTGATCCGCGCCGCCCTGGCTTTCCAGGCCGCCGGCTACGGCACCCCGGTGCTGGTGGGGCGGGAGGAGCAGATCCGGGCGACCTGCAATGCGCTCGGCATCCCGCTGCCGGACGGCATCCAGGTCCGCAACGCCCGGGTTTCGGAGAGCAACCGCCGCTACGCCGAATGGCTCTACGGCAAGCGCCAGCGGGAAGGCTTCCTGTTCCGCGACTGCCAGCGCATGGTCAACCAGGACCGCAACGTCTTCGCCGCCTGCATGGTGGCGCTGGGCGATGCCGACGCGATGGTGACCGGCCTGACGCGCAGCTACTCCGTCACGCTGGAAGGCGTGCGCACGGCGATAGACCCGGCGCCGGGGGGCGTGGTGTTCGGCCTGACGCTGATGCTGGCGCGGGTTTCCGGCACCGTCTTCATCGCCGACACCGCCATCCATGAACGGCCGGACGCGCAATGCCTGGCCGAGATCGCGGTGCAGTCGGCCGCCGCCGCGCGCCGGCTGGGGCATGAGCCGCGCGTCGCCTTCCTCTCCTTCTCCACCTTCGGCGACCCCAAGGGGGTGATCCCGGGCAGCGTGCGGGAAGCGGTGAAGCTGCTGGACGAACGCGGGGTGGACTTCGAATACGACGGCGAGATGGGCGCCGATGTCGCGCTGGACCCGCAATTGCGCGCGCTCTACCCCTTCTGCCGGCTGACCGGGCCGGCCAATGTGCTGGTGATGCCCGGCCTGCACGCGGCGCATATCCTCACCAAGGCGACGCCGCGGCTGACCAGCGCCACCACCATCGGGCCGCTGCTGATGGGGCTTTCGCGGTCGGTGCAGATCGTGCCGATGGATGCCAGCATCAACCAGCTCGTGGACATCGCCTGCCTGGCGGCGCACGGCGCCATCGCGCGATGAGATGCATGGCATGAACCGGCGGCCCGGCACCCTCCACACCATCGGCTACGAGAACGCCACGCCCGCGCGGCTGTTCGAGGCGCTGCGGGCGGCGGGGGTGACGGTGCTGGTGGATGTGCGGGCCCTGGCCAACAGCCGCCGGCCGGGCTTCGCCAAGCGGGCGCTGAGCGCCGGGCTGGCCGAGGCCGGCATCGCCTATTGGCACCTGCCGGCGCTGGGC
>JAEWCI010000052.1 GCA_023390705.1 Pseudomonadota bacterium | reverse complement strand
TACTCCATTGAGATGAAGCGCCGCGGCGCCGCCCGCGTGGTCGGCATCGACTCGGACGAGGACTACCTGCGCCAGGCGCGCTTCGCTGCCGAGGTGACGGGACACGACATCGAAATCCGTAACCTGTCCGTCTATGATGTCGGCGCTCTCGGCGAACGTTTCGACATCGTGCTTTTCATGGGCGTGCTCTACCACCTGCGGCATCCCTTGCTGGCGCTCGACCTTATCCATGCGCATGCCGCGCGGGACCTGCTGGTGTTCCAGTCCATGCAGCGCGGGGCTGAGGAAGTGGAGCCGGCACGGGAGGACTACGAGTTCTGGGACACCGGGCAGTTCGACCGCCCTGGCTGGCCGAAGATGCACTTCATCGAGCATCGCTACGCCCATGACCCGACGAACTGGTGGGTGCCCAACCGCGCCTGCGTGGAGGCCATGCTGCGCAGCGCCGGCTTCGCCATGACCGGCCATCCGGAAGCGGAGGTCTATCTGTGCCGGCGTGTCGCGCCGCCTACGGGCGACGGGGCGGTCTATCCGGTGAGGGGGACGGGTGCATGATCGAAGCCGCCATGATTTGGAACGAGCCCAACAACAAGTCGCATTGGGACCCCGAACTGGATCCGGACTGGACCATGTTCGCGGAGATGGCGATCTGCGCGGGAAAGGCGATCCGCGCGGCGCACCCCACCCTGCCGCGCGTGCTCGGCGGAATCTCGCCCATCGACCCTGTCTTCATCCGCAACATGGCGTCGCGCGGGGTGCTTGAGCATGTGGATGTCGTCGCGGTGCACGGCTTCCCGCTCGACTGGAATCTCTGGCAGATCCATGAATGGCCGGCGAAGCTGGAGGAGATCCGCGCCGTCACCGACCTGCCGGTATGGGTTTCGGAAGTCGGCGTCTCCACTTTCGGCGCGGAGGAGGTGCAGGACTGGGGCCTGCGCCGCACCGCCGAGTTGCTGGCCGGCAGGACACCGCGCATCCAGTGGTACAGCCTCTATGACCTGCCACGCGCCTGGGAAGCCACGACCCGCCACCGCGAGGCGGAGGGTTCCTCCTACTACCGCCATTTCTACATGGGGCTGCTGCGGGAGGATGGCACGCCGAAGCCGGCGCTGGAAAGCTTCGCGCGCCTGACGCCCGAACTCGGCCTCTGCCAGTGGTTCCATTTCGAGGATCACCGGCTGGACGACGCGGTGGCCTGGATGAAGCGCCTCGGTGTCCGCTACCTGCGCACCGGCCTGTCATGGGCGGACAGCTTCAGGCCGAACGCGCTCGCCTGGTTCGACCGGCAGATGGAGGCACTGCGCGACTTCGACGTTACCGTGACCTTCTGCTTCACGCCCGAACACCGGGGCATCGCGCCGCATCACACCAGCCCGCCACAGGTGAAGGAGGAATTCGCCGAATTCTGCGCCGCCATGGTGCGGCGCTACGCCGGATAGGCTCGCCCCCGCTCCGGCTGCACGGAACGGTGGGGATGGTCGTTCGGGTCGCCGCCGCAGCTCTCCTCCCGTGAACGCGGCACCCGGCGTCCAGGAAGCGGGGCCCACCCAGGCCGGCCGCTGCGTGGCGCGGAACCGTGTCCTCCGCCCGGGGTTGAGGCAGATCGGACCGGCGAGAGCTGCGTGTCATGCCCCGCGATGACAACCTGGTTGCCTCCTCCATCGTGGACGGGCGCGAAGCGGCCGATCAGGCCGGGCTGCGCTACGTCTCGGACGAGGGCCCGGGAATCAGCCGCCGCCGCGTCGGCTTGGGCTTCAGCTACCGCCTGCCGAAAGGCGGACCGGTGAAGGATGCCGCGACGCTCCGGCGCATCCGCTCCCTCGCCATCCCGCCGGCCTGGACGCAGGTGTGGATCTGCCCCCACCCGGATGGCCATATCCAGGCAACGGGCCGGGACCAGAAAGGCCGGAAGCAGTACCGCTACCACCCCCGCTGGCGAGAGGTGCGCGATGCCGCGAAATACGACCATATGCTGGAATTCGCCCGCGCCCTGCCCGCCATCCGCGCGCGGATCGACGAGGATATGCAATGCCCCGGCCTGCCGCGGGAGAAGGTGCTGGCGACGATCGTGCACCTGCTCGACACGACGCTGATCCGGGTAGGCAACGATGACTACGCGAAGCAGAACAAGAGCTACGGCCTGACCACGCTGCGGAACCGGCATGTCGCCGTCGAAGGGGCGGCGTTGCGCTTCACCTTCAAGGGCAAGAGCGGCAAGACCTGGCAGCTCGGCATCAGGGACCGGCGCGTCGCGCGCATCGTCAAGGCATGCCAGGAACTGCCCGGGCAGGAACTCTTCCAGTACCGCGATGCCGACGGCTCGCTGCGCGAGGTCACTTCCGCCGATGTCAACGCCTATCTGCGGGAGATCGCCGCCCGGGACGTCACGGCCAAGGATTTCCGCACCTGGGCCGGCACGGTTCTCGCTGCCCTGGCGCTGCGGGAAGTCGGCGCCTTCGACAAGGAAGCCGCGGCCAAGCGCAACATCCGGGCCGCGATCGAGCGGGTCGCCGCGCGGCTCGGCAACACGCCGACGATCTGCCGCAAATGCTACGTCCATCCGGCGATCCTCGACAGCTACCTCGACGGCCAACTGTTGCTGGAGGCGGAGAGGGAAGCCAAGGCGACGCTGCAATCGGAGATGGACAGGCTGCAGCCGGAGGAAGCCGCGGTGCTCACCCTGCTGGCCAGCCGGTTGCAGCGGATGGAGCGGCAGGCGGCGCCTTGAGTCCCTCCCCGGTGTGAGCATTCCTGGCCGGGACCATCCCCCTCTTTCGCCGCCAGGCGAGGGCCCCCAAACGCGGAACTGACTCCTTCCGCCGAACGGAATGTGCGACACACCGTTTAGCGCCGGGACCTCTCGGTTCCGGCATTTCGCGGAAAATCGCCCGAAGATGGGAGACGGCATGCCTGGGCGGCTGCGCATATGGCTTCTCAGCCTGCTGTTCCTGGAAGCGAGCCTGGCGCTGCCGCTGGGGGTGGTCCTGGCAGGTGGGGTGGCCACAGAGGCGCTTGCCCAGGCACGCTCCAGCGGCGGCTATTCGCGCCCGGGCTCCGGCTACGGTCGGACACCATCCTTCGGCAGTCCGCGCGTCGCGCCCCGCACGCCTTCCACCAGCGGCGGCTACGGGCGGCCTTCACTGCCGGCGCCGAGCTATCCCCGCCGGCCATCGGTGACCTCGCCGCTTCCCGGCGGCGGGTCAGCCTGGGACCGGAGCTATTCGCGGGAGCGGTCTGCCGAGGCATTGAGCCGGATGCGCCGGCAGCAGGAGGCTCCGCGCCAGAGACCGGAGCAACCCCTGCCCGTCCCGGCGCCACAGTCCGATTCCGGCTGGTGGCGGCGCGGCGGCACCCTGGGCGGGGGCTATGCCGGCAATTCCCGCACCGGCCGGAACGGCGGCTGGTACAGTGATCGCGGCTGGTCGCCCGGCGGCTTCCCCGGCATGGGCCAGCGCAGCTTCGGGCTCTGGGACGGCGTGTTCCTGTGGTTCCTGCTGAACAATCTTGGCCGTCCCGGCGCCACCGACTTCTTCCACAATCACCAGGACGACCCTGGCTACCGGGACTGGCGGGCGGAGGCGGAGCGGCAGGCGCAGAACAATGCCGAGCTGCGGCAACGCCTGGACGAGCTGGACCGCCGCCTGGCCGAGCGCCAGGACCAGCCCCGCGACCCGAATTACCTGCCGCCCGACGTGCCGCCCGAGATCGCGATGGCCCCGCGCGCCGATGCCCGCACCCCGGCCACCGGCGAACAGGGCGGTGGGACCTCCCCGCTGCTCTGGCTGCTGGTCCTTGGCGGCGGCGCCTTCCTGTTCCTGGCGTGGCGCCGGCGGCAGGCGGCGCAGCCGGCATCCGGCCGCGGCCCGCGTCCCGGCCCTGGCCGCTCCGTGCCGGATTTCAGTGCAAGACCGCGCTTCCGGGTGGGCATGACGCTGACCTGCGACCCCACGCCGTTCCTGCTCGGGGGAGGCACCTTGAAGGTCAAGCCCCCCGCCTTCGCCCAGGCGGCCAATCCGCAGGTCAGCGTCCAGGCGGTGGGGCGGGTCCGTGAGGGCGCCGACGAGTTGACGCGGCTCTACCTGCCGGATGGCCACAGCCTTTTCCAGATCCATCTGGATGCCAGCGGCCAGTTCGACGAATGCCGCTACTTCGCCATCCTCGACGAGGTGACGCCGGCCGATGAGGCGGAATGGGGCGCTTGGCTCGACCCCGCGCAGGGGATGATCGGCTGGCCGGAATTCCAGACCAGGGACGGCAAGCTCTATGGCCGTGTCTGGGCACCCGGGGCGAACCCTGTGCCGCCCCGCGCCATGGTGGAGCAGATCGAGAGCCTTGAGGGCATCCGTGAGCGGCGACTCCAGGCAATGCTCTATGCCGCCCCGACCGGCGCCGCCGCGCCGGCGCCGGAGTTCGAGTACATCCTGGTTTCCGCCGTGGAGGAGCAGGGCCGCGCCTGGGTCGAGATCCGCGCGGGCATCGACATCAACCCGGCCTCCCTCGCCCTCACCTGAGCCGAAGGACCCCTGCCTTGGACAGCATCCTCGAAACCCTGTGGATCGGCCTTCCCGTCCTGGTGTTGCAGCTCGCCATCACCCTTCTGCTGCTGGGGGCCGGGGTCGGCTGCTACATGGCGCTGACGCCCTTCCACGAGATGCGCCTGGTGCGGGCGGGCAATGCCGCCGGGGGCGTCGTGCTGATGGGCGCGGTGGTCGCGCTGGCCATACCGCTGGCGGCCACCCTGGCCACCAGCCTGGTCACGCTGGATATCCTGCTCTGGGGGCTGGTGGCGGTGGTGCTGCAATTGCTGGCCTTCCTTCTCACCGCTGCGTTGTTCCGCGGCCTGCGGGACATGATCGAGGCTGGCAACGTGGCCGCCGCCTGCGTGATCGCAGGCGTGCAGATCGCCGTGGCGCTCATCAATGCCGGTGCCATGGCGGGGTAGCCAGAGCGGATCGCCGGTGGGCGTGAACGCCCGGAAACGTGCATCCACTCGGCAAGCAATGGTCTACAGGTGATTGGTGTTCAGTTCCGAACGCAATCCGCTGTAAGGCTCCGTGAACGAACAAGGGAGACGGCACATGATTTCCTTCATTCGCAACCTTGTCGGCGTGAAGACGGACCAGGCGGTCCAGAGCGCGGTCGAGGCGCTGGTTCGCTGGGATCCCCAGGCGGCGACCGAAGCCGAGTTGCGCACCATGGAACAGCATCTGGACGAGCTGGGGCGCCAGGTGGCCGAAGCCCGGCAGGCTTTCGACCGCGAGCGGCGGGAGGCGGAGGCGATCACCCGCCTGTCCGACCAGCGCATGTCAGCGGCGGAGCAATTGCAGAACCGGCTCCAGGCGGAAGCCGACCCGGCGCGCAAGGCCGAGCTTGAGCGTAGCCTGGGCACGCTGGTGGGCATGCTCGAACAGATGGCCCCCGACCTGGACCGCGAGAAGCAGGATGCGGAGGATGCCGGCAGCTTCCTGCGGATGCTGGAGGACAGCTACAACCAGGCCGGCCAGAAGCTGAAATCGGCGCGCGACGCGCTGAACCGCGCGCAGCGGGACATGGGCCGCGCCGAACAGCAGCGGGAGATAGCGGAACGCCGCGCCGAGGCCGCGCGCCAGGCGGCCGGCCTCTCCAGCGCGACCAG
>JAEWCI010000553.1 GCA_023390705.1 Pseudomonadota bacterium | reverse complement strand
GGGCCCCGCCCCCCCCCCGCGCCCCGCCGCGGGCCCCCCCCCGCGCCGGGAGCGGTTCAGCCTTTCGAGGGCGACCAGCGATAGACGCGCTGCAGCGTCCCACCCATGAGGGCCGCCCGGTCACTGTCGGAAAGGCGGTCGGTGACGCGGAACGCCTCGACCCCCTCCTTGTATGTCAGCAGGCCGACAGCCCGGGTCCAGTCGGTGCCCCACATGCAGCGGTCGAAGCCGAAGGCGTCGAAGATGCGGCCAAGGGGGTTCCAGATGTCCTTGTAGGGGAAGGGTTCGTGCGAGAGCGTGCAGGCTCCGGTGATCTTCACCACGATGTTGTCGTGCTTCGCCAGGTCCACCAGTTGCGGAAGGTCGGCGAAGCTGTCCGGGGGAGCCGGCGGCTCGAAAGGCTGCTTCATGCCGAGATGATCAATTACCAGCCGGGTATCGGGGTTGCGCTTCGCCAGTTCCGAGACCTGGCCCAGGCGTCCCGCGCAGAGCAGGTTGACCGGCAGCGAGTGCCGGGCCGCGGCGGCCAGCACCCGGTTGACTCCCGGGTCGGCCGGATCGGTGGTGACGCCCCGTGTCATCATGATGCGGATAGCGACCGCGCCCTTGGTGGCAGCCCAGTCGGCGATCGTGTCGGCCACGCCGGGGTCGGTGGGGTCAACCGGCTTGACCAGGGCGAAGCGGCCGGGATGTGCGGCATACACGTCAAGCGCGTAGCTGGCGTCGTAGCGATACATCGTATAGGGCGAAACCAGGATCGCGCCATCAACGCCGACAGCGTCCATGGCGGCCACCATGTCGTCGCCCGTGACCTCGGGCGGGCCGTGGAGGACTTCGGCCCAGGGACGGCCAGGACGGTCGCGTTCATAGGCATGAACCTGGGCGTCTATGGTCAACATGACTTGCATCCTCCCACCTAACGGACGTCGCTCAGGAAGGGCATGGCCCGCTTTCGGTTGGAACCAGCCGGGCCGACGGTGCCGTTGCGGAACGCTACGCCGCGGCGTGCCGGGGTTCAAGGGCGGCCCGCCGGTCCTGGCCGGGCATCGACGCCGTTGATGGCGGGGTAGCTTTGCTACTGCGGTTGTCCTGCTCCACCCATGATGCGGCTCACTGCCATGACCTGTGGCTGCGGGGACGGGGTGGCTGCGCGCCTGCCTCGCGGGCTGCGTTGTGCCATTGCGGGGCGCGCTCCGCGAAGGCCGCGCGCACCTTCTGCAACTCGTCGGTCAGGCGTTCCAGATGCATCGGCCCCAGGGCGGTGAGTTCGCCGCGTTCAATCCGCTCGGCCGCCTTGCACAGTTCCACGAACTTCCGGGTGCCGAGATTGGTGCTGGCGCTGGCGAGGGCATGGGCGCTGCTGCGGAACCGCCGCACATCGACGGTCGCGATGGCTTCCCTGAGATTCTCGAAATGCGTTTCGGCCTTGGAGAGGAAGGTGTTGACAAGATCCTCCAGGAAGGCGGGACCACCGAGTTCAAGAAGATCAGCCAGGGCACGGTTGTCCACGGTGGAAACGGTGGCTGGGCTGAAGCGCGGATGCGAGGCGATCTCGGTCACGATCGGCGCCGCGGCCGGCGACGGCTTCCTGCCCGCCACCACCGCCTCGATGGCATCGAGCAGCTTGGCCGGTTCGATGGGCTTGGTCAGGCACGCGTCCATGCCTGCTTCCAGGCAGCGTTCCGCCGCCTCGCGGCTGGCATCGGCGGTAAGCCCGATGATCGCCGCCTGATGCCCGCCGAGCGATGCCATGCGGTAGATCTTGGTTGCCTCGATGCCGTCCATGACCGGCATGTTGAGGTCCATCAGCACCGCGTCGTATTCCGCGTCCTCAAGCGCATCCAGCGCTTCCTCTCCATTCCCGACGACGCGCACCTCGTGCCCGGCCCTTTCGAGGATCTTGGAGAGGACCTTCTGGTTCACTTGGTTGTCGTCCGCCACCAGGAGACGGGCCTTCCGGAGCGCCTTCCTGATCTCCGTGCCGGCATCCGCGCTGTCGCCCGGCGCATTCCAGGCGGCAGCCGCAATGCGCAGCGCCGCCTGCAACTCCTCGGGCGTGGCGGCATGGGGGACCGCCGTCACGAAGTTCCGCACCCGGGAAGCATCGGGGATGCCGGCCAGCGAGGCATCGTCGATCAGGATCGTGGAAACCGCGCCATCCTGGCCTGCGGCGCGGAGGAAGGTGGTCATCGCCGTCGGGTCCGCGCCCAGGTCGCGGCAATCGGCAAAAAGCGTGCTTCTGGAGACAGGCCCGTTCCGGCGGGCGCCAAGGACCTCGACCGCCTCCTCCACCGTCCGCACCACCTGCAGCCGGCGCTCCTCCACAGCCAGGACGGAGGAAATCCGCTCGGCCAGGGCCTTGTCGCCGGAGAGGAGGAGGAGGTCGGCGCCAAGGCTCTCCCGGCGCTCCATGGCCGGCAGGCGCTCCGCCCCGACCGTGAACCAGAAGGTGCTGCCGGCGCCGGGGGAGCTTACCACCCCGATCTCGCCCCCCATCGCCTCGACGAGCCGCTTGCAGATGGCGAGGCCCAGGCCGGTTCCCCCGTAGCGGTTGATGATACTCTCATCCGCCTGGGTGAAGCTGTCGAAGATGCGGCCCTGGGCTTCCGGCGCAATGCCGATTCCCGTGTCGGTGACCTGGAAGCGCAACCGGACTTGGCTTCCGTTGTCCTCGATGGCATCGACCGCGATCGCCACGCCCCCGGTATCGGTGAACTTCAGCGCATTGCTGGCCAGGTTGATGATGATTTCCTGGATGTACCGGCGCTCGCCCCTGAGATGCTGCGGCGTGCGGAGCGTGACATGGTGAGTGAGCTGGAGACCCTTCTGCTGGGCCTGAACCGAGGTCATCTGCCTGACCTCGGCGAGCATTTCGAGCAGGTCGAAGTCGGTGGTCTGGATACGGACCTCGCCCGCCTCGATCCTGGAGAAGTCCAGGATGCCGTCGATGAGCGTGAGCAGCGATTTCGCGGCGGCGTCTATCGTCTTCGCCATGTCGCGCTGCGAGGGGGCCATGTTGGAATCCCGCAGCAGACAGCTCGTGCCGATGATGGCATTGAGCGGCGTCCGCAATTCATGGCTGACGCTGGCCAGGAACATGGTCTTGGCACGGCTCGCATGTTCGGCCAGTTGCTTGGCATGGGACAGCTTGCGGATCAGCGTGCCCGCGTAGAGGGGCAGGATGATGAGCCCGACCAGCAGGCCGGCCGAGAGATGGGCATTGCCATGCCAGAAGGGTGTCGTGGCCACCACCCCGGCGAAGGTGAGGAATCCCACCGCCATCGCGGCCCGGAGCCAGGTGAGGCCGAACCGGAAGCCATTGCCGAAGACAACCCAGAGATAGATC
The DNA here is from genome assembly GCA_023390705.1 of Pseudomonadota bacterium. GTDB lineage: Bacteria > Pseudomonadota > Alphaproteobacteria > Acetobacterales > Acetobacteraceae > JAEWCI01. The sequence continues at coordinate 4,970 of JAEWCI010000553.1, read as the reverse complement.
GGGAAGAAGAGGGAGGCGGCCTCGCCGCCGATATGGAGTTGCCAGGAGAGGAACCCGAGATCGAGCAGGAGAGCGAATGCCCGCCGTTGCTGGCAGACCTTCGGGTAGATCAGGATGTGCCCGAGAACGCCGAATGCCAGGCAGATGTAGAGGGCCATCGCCTTCAGCGCGTCATCCGCCTCGCCGTTCTGCGCCGTCAGCAGGGAAAGGACGATCAGCGATGCGAAGGCGAGCCGGTTGAAGCTCATCTCATGTTCGCTGTCCGGGCGGTCCCGCAAGCGCGTTCTGGCCCAGGAGAACCATCCGGCCCGTTTCGCTCCCTTGGTGTCAGAGGCGGGCACAGGCGTTCTCCTCTCAGCGTGAGCGGTGCGGGATGGCAGGCTTGCGCGTATCCGCCACTGCACTCAGGCCAGCGGCATGGGGCAGGACGCCGGTTCGGCGGAGCAGTTCCTGGCAATCCTCGGCCGGCAGGGCAGGGCTGAAATAAAAGCCCTGGATCTCGTCGCAGCCCTCCGCGCGGAGATGGTTCATCTGCTCGGCGGTTTCGACGCCCTCGGCGGTGACGCTGAGCCTCAGGCTGCGGCCCAGGTTGACAACGGCACGGACGATGGCCGCGTCATTCAGGTCGGTTTCGAGATTGCGCACGAATGACTGGTCTATCTTCAGGCGATGGACCGGGAACTGCTTGATGTAGCTCAGGGAGGAATATCCGGTCCCGAAATCGTCTATCGAGAAACGTACACCGAGTTCCCTCAGTTCCAGAAGCGTCTGCACCGCCTTCTGGTGTTCAAAGAGGATGCCTTCGGTCAGTTCGAGTTCCAGGAACTCGGCCGGGAGCTGCGTTTCCGCGAGTGCCTTCTCCACCACCTGGCGCACGTCATGGCTGCGGAACTGGGTAGGGGAGAGGTTCACCGCCATCCGCAGCGGGCCGAGCGGCGTCCGCCCCCACACCGCGGCCTGCGCACAGGCCGTGCGGATGACCCACTCGTTGATCGGGGCGATCAGGCCGGTTTCCTCGGCCAGCGGCAGGAAACGGCTTGGCGCCACAAGCCCGAAGCCGGGCCGCTGCCAGCGCAGCAGCGCCTCCACCCCGGCGATCAGGCCGGTCCGCAGGTCGAGCTGCGGCTGGAAATGCAGGACGAATTCCTCGCGCTCCAGGGCGGCGCGCAGATCGGCCTCAAGCGCCATGGTCTCGCGTGCCCGGCGGTCCATGCCCGCCTCGAAGAGGCGGAAGGTGCCCCGCCCCTCGGCCTTGGCCTGGTACATCGCCAGGTCGGCGCAGCGGAGGATTTCATTGGCATCCTGCCCATCCCGCGGGAAGAGCGTGATGCCGATGCTCGCGCCGACGGTGAGGGAGCGGCCCCGGCACTGGAACGGGGCCGACAGGGCGGCCAGAAGCCTGCTGGCGCATTCCTCCGCCGCCTCCGGCTTCTCCACCCCGGGCTGCAGCACGGCGAACTCGTCCCCGCCAAGCCGGGCGATCGTCTCCCCGGGGCGCATGGCCTCGGTCAGCCGCCGCGCCACCATGGCAAGGAGGTGGTCGCCAACCTGGTGCCCGAAGGCATCGTTGATGGATTTGAAACGATCCAGGTCCATGAAATGCAGGGCGAAGGCGCCGCTGCCGCGCCGGCTGCGGACAAGCTCAAGCCGCAGGTTCCTGCGCAGGACATAGCGGTTCGGCAGCCCGGTGAGGGCATCATGATGCGCCATCTGCCGCAGCCGGCCCTCGGCCTGCTTGCGGTCGGTGATGTCAACCGCGGTGGTCAGCACACCGATGACCTTGCCCGCAGCCTCGCGGAGCGGTGTCTTGGTGATCAGCAGGGCCCGGCGGGCGCCGTCGCAGTCGAGGATCTCGTCCTCGGCATCCTGAAGCGGACGATTCGTCTCCAGTATCAGCCGGTCGAGTTCCCGGCTGCGCTGGGCATAGGCAGGACCGAAGCATTCCGCGGCATCGCGGCCAAGCAGTTCCGAAATGGAGGCCCCGGCCAGGGCGGCATAATAGGCATTGGCGAAGATGCAGCGCCCATTCGTATCGGCAGCGCTGATCATGGCCGGCACCGTGTCGATCACCTGTGCGAGCGCCTGCCGGCTGTCGCGCAGGAGCTTGTCCCGGGACTGCTCGCTTCTTTCGAGTTCCCGTTCCAGCAATTGGGTCCGGCCTTTGAGAAGTTTCTGATGCCGGCGCAATTCCAACAGATTCCGAACGCGGACGCTGAATTCACAATGGTCAATCGGGCTCAGCAGAAAGTCCGTTGCTCCTGCCTGTAGCGCGCGCATTCGGAAATTGCGGTCATGATAGGATGTGATGACCACAACGGGTATATCGGCACCTTCGGGCATACTGCGGAGGCGGCGTATGAATTCCGAGCCGTCAAGTTGTGGCATCTTGTAGTCAGTAATAACCAAGTCAACAGGGTTATCGTTGAACCAATCCAGGGCCTCCAGCGCATCGGTGAAGGTCTTGGCCGTCACATCTTCGGCGGCTGATACTGCAAGCTTGGAGTAGATGCTGCAGTTGGTGACCTGGTCATCGACAATAAGGACGAGCGGCATCGTGGCTGGGGCCTCAAACCGCGCCATTCCCCGATGGCGCCAGAGAGTACTACAACCGGAAGTGCTGAATTGCGAGGACGGAATGCGCGTCCGGTGTGGTGAGTGCACCTTTCTCCCCTGAACCGGCGGCGCCGCTTCTTGGCGCCGGCAGGATATTCCGAATGGTAAAAAATGCGTCATTTGACGCGCCCGACCCAGCCTGCATGGCTGGGGGGCGGCCATCATCCGATCCCGCCGGCGCGGCCGGAATGCCCGCGGGCGCGCGGTGCTGTGCCATCTGCCGGACCGGCATGCCGGAGCCAAGTCCCGCCAGGAATTGCATCCGGCGGGACCTGCTTTCCGCAGGCCAGGACCTGGCCGGCCTGCGTTATTCCGCGGCAGCGGCAATGCCCCCCGGCGCGGCGCAGCGACGGTCCTGTGCCGCCGCCAGCCGGGCCATCTTCCGCAGGTCGAATTCAGTCAGGTTCAACGCGGCGGACGCCCAGATATCAACCACGTCCCGGAGTTCCTCCAGCGTGACCGGGTTGACCCTGCGCCGGGCCTGATAGGTCGCGAGATGCGCGTTGTGCTTCTTGCCGTGGCGCTCGATATACTCGAAGACCGCCTCGTGGCCCCGGCCGTCCTCGGCAAGCACGTCCACGACACCCATTTCGTGCAGCATCTCGGCCGTATAGATCCGGCCGCTGAAGATCAGCTTCTCCGCCCGCACGCGATCCAGCCGGCGCGACAGGAAGCTGTAGGCACCCATCCCGGGAAACATGTTGAACAGGATCTCGGGAAGGCCGAACTTCGCACTGCGCTCCGCGACGATCAGGTCGAGTGACAGGGCGCATTCGAAGCCGCCACCCAGCGCGTCGCCCTGCACCAGGGCCATGGTGATCACCGGAGATTCGAAGGCCATGGCGTTGCGGTGGATGGCCTCCACCGCGACATGGCCGTAGCGGCGCAGGGCGGCCAGATCGCCAGCGCGGATCAACTGCTCGAACAGCCGCAGGTCGCCGCCGAGATTGTATATCCCAGGCACGGCGGAGCCGAAGACGAAGTAGTCGAACGGCCTTGGATTGCCCGCGCCCGTGGTGGCGAAGAGGCGCTGGATGGAACGCTGCATGTCACTGATGTCGTGCATCAGCTCCGTCGTGAAGCTCGGGCGCTGGCTGGGGCGCATGAAGCACCAGCAGGCACGGTTCGCCGGGTCGAGCTGCAGTTCGAGATTGTCATACCGTTTCGCCGCGAACTGGGTCCAGGCCGGGCCGCTCAGGCTGTTCAGCGACGGGGTGGTGGCCGCTTCGAACCCGGCGGCGCCAGCCAGGAAGGTTTCGGTGTTGATCGGCTTCGGCATGAAGGTCATAGCTATCTCCTGCGGAATGCGGAGGGCGGTATTGCCGTCCTGACCACGGATGAGCCGTCGTGCAGCTCCGCAACCGCAAATATAAAGACTCTGCTTGAGCGCACCGACTAGAGATTATTTGAGCGTGCTGAACCTTTGGTGCCTGTGGCAGAGGGGCACGGTCTGCAATCCCGGAAGGTGACCTTCCTGATCCAGGCAAACGCAATGAGCGAATGAAAATCTGTACGACGTCAACGCACAGCACCGCTCGTGTCAGGAATTCAGCAACGGCATCCTGCCGGCTCGGCATTCGGCAGAGGGAGGGTGCTTCAGGGGGCCTCGGGTGCTTGCCCGATGTGAGGCCTTTCCAATGAACGCGCAGCCGCAGGATGCCAGGATGCATCGAAGCAGGGCTGTGTGCGAGGCCGGCAAGCCATTGCAGCGAACATGATCGGGTAATGCATGGCCTACAATTCAGCCCGGCTGCAGCCGCGACTGGGCCGGGAACTCCCGCATGGCGCTGGGCATGTCACCCGGATCATTCTTCAGCACTGCCCGCCCAAACTGCAAACAGGCCGCGAGTCATAGGATACACGGAGGCCGAGGCAGGAATCGCCATTCGAGAAGTTGTCTTGTTGTTCTGGTTTGCCCTGGCTCGGTTCGGTGTCCTGTCAGAAGCCCAGTCGAGGAGCCAAGGCAAGGCACCCTCGTAAGGGCGTTCCGACTATTTCGTTTCATGCTGATCATCCAGTTTTTCGTTGCCTCTTTTCTTTCAACACAACTCATGATTGAGAAGCCGGGAGCCCCTCACCAGCGGAGAGTCCGGGAGCCATGAACCGTCCCTCCGCCCGGCGCCGATCCGCCCGGGAAGCGCAGAGGGCAATCCGGCGCCCAGGAGCGCCTCCGGCCCGAATCGCCGCCGGGGTGCATGCAATCCAGGGCTCATGGTCGGGGAAGGTTTCGCAGCTTGCCCGAAGCATCGGGAAGCTCGGCTGCCATGCGGCGCCACCGCTGCGGCCGTCCTGGTGCCTGCCCGAATGGGCAGCGGCGCTTGCATGTTGCCGCGCTCTGCCGGCACCGCATAGGCTCT
>JAEWCI010000530.1 GCA_023390705.1 Pseudomonadota bacterium | reverse complement strand
CCTCCAGGCCATGCCGTATATGGACCGCCTGGACTATGTCAGCCCGATGAGCATGGAGCACAGCTTCGTGCTGGCGGTGGAGAAGCTGCTGAGGATCGAGGACCAGGTGCCGGAGCGCGCGCGCTACATCCGCACCATGTTCGCCGAGCTGACGCGCATCCTGAACCACCTGCTGAACATCACCACCTATGCGCTGGACTGCGGTGCCATCACCCCGGCGCTCTGGGGGTTCGAGCAGCGTGAGCATCTGCTGGAATTCTACGAGGCGGCGGGCGGCAGCCACTACCATGTGAACTACTTCCGCGCCGGCGGCGTGGCGAAGGACCTGCCGCCTGCGTTGATCGACCGCATCGCCGGCTGGACCGAGCAATTCCCTGCCTTCGTGGACGACCTCGAAGGCCTGCTGACCGAGAATCGCATCTTCAAGCAGCGCACCGTGGATATCGGGGTGATGTCGGCGGAACAGGCCATGGCCTGGGGCTTCAGCGGCCCCTGCCTGCGGGCCTCCGGTTGCGCCTGGGACCTGCGCCGGGCGCAGCCCTATGAGCTTTACGACCGGATGGAGTTCGACATCCCGGTTGGCCGCCAGGGTGACTGCTACGACCGCTATCTCATCCGTATCCAGGAGATGCGGCAGTCGCTGCGCATCGTGCGGCAATGCCTCGCGCAGATGAAGCCGGGCCCGGTGAAGATCGCCGACAACAAGATCGTGCCGCCGAAGCGGGGCGAGATGAAGCGGTCCATGGAATCGCTCATCCATCACTTCAAGCTCTACTCCGAGGGCTACCATGTGCCCGAGGGTGCGACCTATACGGTGACCGAAGCGCCGAAGGGCGAATTCGGCGTCTACATGGTGGCGGACGGCACCAATCGCCCCTATCGCTGCAAGATCCGCGCGCCCGGATTCGCGCATCTTCAGGCGATGGAGGTGCTGTCCAAGGGCCACATGCTGGCGGATGCGGTGGCCATCATCGGGTCGCTCGACATCGTTTTCGGGGAGATCGACCGGTGAGCGCGCCCGAGCACCATCACGAGGAACCCGCGCACTTCGCCTTCGATGCGGAGAGCGAGGCGCAGATCGAGAAGATTGTGAAGCGCTACCCGCCCGGCAAGCAGGCCAGCGCCGTCATCCCGCTGCTCTATGTGGCGCAGCGGCAGATGAAGCGCGTGACGGACAGCGCCTGGGTGCCGCGGGCGGCGATGGACGCCGTGGCGGCGAAGCTGGGCATGGCGCCGGTACGTGTCTATGAAGTCGCCACCTTCTACTTCATGTTCAACACCAGGCCGATCGGCAGGTTCCACCTGCAGGTCTGCGGCACCACGCCCTGCTGGCTGCGTGGCTCGGACGAGGTGGCCCGCGCCTGCCGTGATGCCGCCGGGGTCGGCGGCTACGGCCAGACCAGCGCGGATGGGATGTTCACCATGACCGAGGTTGAGTGCCTTGGCGGCTGCGTCAACGCGCCGATCCTGCAGGTGGACGACGACTACTACGAGGACATGGACTACGAGAGCACGGTGAAGCTGATCGAGGCGCTGAAGCGCGGCGAGCGGCCGGAGCCCGGCTCGGCGATCGGCCGCCAAAAGAGCGCCCCGATCGGCGAGCGCACCACCCTGCTCGACGTTCCCGGGGAATAGGCCGATGGCACTTTCCGACAAGGACCGCATCTTCACCAACCTCTACGGCCTCCAGGACTGGCGCCTGCCGGCGGCGCGCCGGCGCGGGAACTGGGACGGCACGAAGGAGATCATCCTGAAGGGCCGCGACTGGATCATCGAGCAGGTGAAGGAATCCGGCCTGCGCGGCCGCGGCGGCGCGGGCTTCCCCACCGGTATGAAATGGTCCTTCATGCCGAAGCAGAGCGACGGCCGGCCGCACTATCTGGTGGTCAATTCCGACGAATCGGAGCCCGGCACCTGCAAGGACCGGGACATCCTGCGGCATGATCCGCACACCTTGATCGAAGGCTGCCTGATCGCCGGCGCCGCGATGGGCGCCAATGCCGGCTACATCTATGTGCGTGGCGAATACTACAACGAGCACCTGGTACTCCAGGCCGCGATCGACGAGGCCTATGAGGCGGGGCTGATTGGCCCCAATGCCTGCGGTACCGGGTTCGACTTCGATCTCTACGTACATCGCGGCGCCGGCGCCTATATCTGCGGCGAGGAAACCGCGCTGATCGAAAGCCTGGAAGGCAAGAAGGGCATGCCGCGGCTGAAGCCGCCATTCCCTGCGGCCGTCGGGCTTTATGGCTGCCCCTCCACGGTGAACAACGTGGAGACCATCGCGGTGGTGCCGACCATCCTGCGCCGCGGCGCCGCCTGGTTCGCCGGATTCGGCCGGCCGCGCAACAGCGGCACCAAGATTTTCTGCATCCAGGGCCATGTGAACAAGCCCTGCAATGTGGAGGAGGAGATGAGCATCCCGATGAAGGAGCTCATCGAGCGCCATGCCGGCGGCGTGCGCGGCGGCTGGGACAACCTTCTGGCGGTGATCCCCGGCGGCTCTTCGACGCCGATGCTGCCCAAGGCGATCTGCGACGACGTGCTGATGGACTTCGACGCGCTGCGCGACCAGAAATCGGGCCTCGGCACCGCGGGCGTGATCGTGATGGACAAGAGCACGGACCTGATCAAGGCAATCGCCCGGCTCTCGGCCTTCTACAAGCACGAAAGCTGTGGCCAGTGCACCCCCTGCCGCGAGGGCATGGGCTGGGTGAAGCGCATGATGGACCGGATGGTCGAAGGCCGCGCCGAGGTGGCCGAGATCGACGTGCTGGAACAGGTGACGCGGCAGATCGAGGGGCACACCATCTGCGCCCTGGCGGATGGCGGCGTCTGGCCGGTGCAGGGGCTTATCCGCCACTTCCGGCCGATGATGGAAGAACGCATTGCCGCCTACAAGGCCAGCAAGGGCTCGCCCATGCCCACGCTGCCGATGGCGGCGGAGTAGCGTCCGATGGCAAAAGTTACCATTGACGGGCTCGAGGTAGAGGTGCCGAACGGCGCCTCCGTTCTGCAGGCCTGCGAAGCGGCCGGCGTGGAGATCCCGCGCTTCTGCTACCATGAGCGGCTGAGCGTCGCCGGCAACTGCCGGATGTGCCTGGTGGAGGTGGAGAAGGCGCCGAAGCCGGTCGCTTCCTGTGCCTTCCCGGTCGCTGACGGCATGAAGGTCTTCACCGACAGCGAGATGGTCCGCAAGGCCCGCCGCGGGGTGATGGAGTTTCTGCTCATCAACCACCCGCTGGACTGCCCGATCTGCGACCAGGGCGGCGAGTGCGATCTCCAGGACCAGGCCATGGCCTATGGCGGCGACCGCAGCCGCTACCTGGAAGAAAAGCGGGTGGTCAAGGACAAGTACATGGGTCCCTTGATCAAGACGATCATGACCCGTTGCATCCAGTGCACCCGCTGCATCCGCTTCACCGCGGAGATCGCCGGCACGCACGAGCTCGGCGCGACCAACCGCGGCGAGAACATGGAAGTAGGCACCTATGTCGAGAAGGCGATAGAGAGCGAGCTTTCCGGCAACCTGATTGATATCTGCCCGGTCGGTGCCCTGACCTCGCGCCCCTACGCCTTCGTCAGCCGGCCCTGGGAGCTGCGCAAGACGGACAGTGTGGACGTGCTGGACGCGGTCGGTGCCAGTATCCGTATCGACAGCCGATCCGGTGAAGTGCTGCGCATCCTCCCACGCGTCAATGATGACGTGAACGAGGAATGGCTCGGCGACCGCAGCCGTTTCTCCTTCGACGGGCTGAAGCGGCGCCGCCTGGATCGCCCCTGGCTTCGCCGGAATGGTGAACTGAAGCCCGCCAATTGGGGCGAAGCCTTCGCCGCCATCGCCGCGAAGCTGAAGGGCATGCCGGGTGATCTCATCGGCGCCATTGCCGGGCCTCTGGCCGATAGCGAAGCACTGCTGGCGCTGAAGCAGCTGATGGCCAGCCTTGGCAGCACCAATCTCGACTGCCGCACCGATGGCGCGGCGATTGATGGCTCCCGGCGCGACTTCTACAGCTTCAACACCTCCATCGCCGGCATCGAGGAGGCGGATGCGCTGCTGATCATCGGCAGCAACCCGCGGACCGAGGCGCCAGTGTTGAACGCCCGCATCCGCAAGCGGGTGCTGGCTGGCAATTTCCCGGTGGGATTCATCGGACCGCGCGGCCTGAACCTTACTTACGGCCACGACTGGCTGGGTGAGGGTGGCGCGACGCTGCGCGCTCTGGCCGGTGGCACGCACCGTTTCGTCGAGGTGCTGAAGGCGGCCAAGCGGCCGATGCTGATCCTTGGCCGTGGGGCGCTGGCGCGGCCGGATGGCGCGGCGGTGCTGGCGGCGGCGTGGCAAGTGGCTGCGCAGACCGGCATACTGCAGGCCGACTGGCACGGCTTCAACCTGCTGCATCAGTTCGGTGGCCAGCACGGCGCGCTGGATCTCGGTTTCCTGCCGAGTGCGGGCGGCAAGGATATCGGCGCCATGCTCTCCGGTGGTGTGGATGCGCTGTGGCTGCTCGGTGCCGAGGGTGTCGATGCGGCGCGCATCCCGGCCTCCACCTTCGTGATCTGTCAGGGCCATCATGGCGAGGCGGTGGCGGCGCGGGCTGATGTGATCCTGCCCGGTGCTGCCTATACCGAGAAGGACGCCACCTGGGTGAATACCGAGGGACGGGTGCAGCGCGGCCGTCTGGCCGTCTATCCGCCGGGTGAGGCCCGGGAGGATTGGAAGATCATCCGCGCCGCAAGCGCCACGCTGGGCAAGCCGCTGCCCTATGACAACCTTGCCGAGGTGCGGGAAGCGCTGGTCGCGGCGAACCCCGTATTCGGCGTGGCCGAGACGCTGGAGAGGCGTGGCTGCACGGACATCAATGGCCCCGCCGGCGGCTTCGCGGCGCTGTCGGACGCGCCCTTCATCATGCCGCTGGCCAACTACTACCAGACGGACAGCATCAGCCGCGCTTCCGACACCATGGCGGAATGCGCGCGCATCCATGCGCCCCAGGCGCGGCTGGCGGCGGAGTAGGACAGGATGAACGAGTTCCTCTCCTCGCCGGTTGGCGTGCTGGCGATCACCGTGGCGCAGACACTGGCCCTGCTGGTGCCGGTGCTGATTGGCGTTGCCTATCTGACCTGGGCGGAGCGCAAGGTCCTGGCCGCCATGCAGCTGCGCAAGGGGCCGAATGTGGTCGGCCCCCTGGGCCTGCTGCAACCCTTCGCCGACGCTATCAAGATGCTGATGAAGGAGACGATCATCCCCTCCGGGGCCAATCGCTTGCTCTTCATCCTCGCGCCGATGCTGCTCTTCATGCTGGCGATGCTGGCCTGGGCGGTCATTCCGGTGAATGACGGCTGGGCTATCGCCGACATCAATGTCGGCGTGCTCTACCTCTTCGCCATCAGTTCGCTCGGTGTCTATGGCATCATCATTGCCGGGTGGGCGAGCAACTCCAAATACGCCTTCCTCGGCGCGCTGCGCTCCGCCGCGCAGATGGTGAGCTACGAAGTCTCCATGGGCTTCGTGATTGTTACCGTGCTGCTCTGCGTCGGTTCGCTGAACCTGACCGAGGTGGTGCGGGCGCAGGAACGGGTGTGGTTCTTCATCCCGCTCTTCCCGATGTTCATCATCTTCTTCATCAGTACGCTGGCGGAAACCAACCGCGCGCCTTTCGATCTCCCGGAAGGCGAGAGCGAGCTGGTGGCGGGCTTCTTCGTCGAATACAGCTCGATGTCCTTCGCCCTGTTCTTCCTGGGCGAATACGCGAACATGATGCTGATGTCGGCACTGACCACCATCCTGTTCCTCGGCGGCTGGCTGCCGCCGATCGGGATGGAGCCCTTCACCTGGGTCCCGGGGCCGGTCTGGTTCGCGCTGAAGATCGCGCTCTGTCTTTTCGTCTTCATCTGGGTGCGGGCGACCTTCCCGCGCTACCGCTACGACCAGCTGATGCGGCTGGGCTGGAAGGTGTTCCTGCCCTTCAGCCTGGTCTGGCTTGTCATCACCGCAGCCGTGCTGAAGCTGGCCGGCTGGCTGCCGGCCTGAGAGGAACCATGGCAACGCTCGATCGCATCGCGCGCAGCCTGCTGCTGTCCGAGCTGGTCTCGGGCATGGCGCTGACCTTGAAGTATTTCTTCAAGCCCAAGGTGACCATCAACTACCCCTACGAGAAGGGGCCGCTGTCGCCGCGCTTCAAGGGGGAGCATGCGCTTCGCCGCTACCCGAACGGCGAGGAGCGCTGCATCGCCTGCAAGCTATGCGAGGCGATCTGCCCTGCCCAGGCCATCACCATCGAGGCCGAGCCGCGTGAGGATGGCAGCCGCCGTACCACGCGGTACGACATCGACATGGTGAAGTGCATCTATTGCGGCATGTGCGAGGAAGCCTGCCCGGTGGATGCCATCGTCGAAGGCCCGAATTTCGAATTCTCGACCGAAACCCGCGAAGAGCTGCTCTACGACAAGTCGCGGCTGCTGGCGAACGGGGACCGGTGGGAACCCGAGATCGCCAAGCGCCTGGAACTGGACGCACCTTATCGTTGAACCGGCGGGCCGGGGGACGGCCCGCGCAGATGGACGACGCCATGACCACTTTCGGCCCTGCAGGAGGCCCGCGATGATTGCCGCGCTCGCCTTCTATCTTTTCGCGGCCATCCTGATCGCCAGTGCGGTCATGGTGGTGACCTCGCGCAATCCGGTGCACAGCGTCCTTTTCCTCATCCTGGCCTTCTTCAATGCCGCGGCGCTGTTTTTGATCGCCGGTGCCGAGTTCCTCGCGATGATCCTCGTCATCGTCTATGTCGGTGCCGTTGCGGTGCTGTTCCTGTTCGTGGTGATGATGCTGGACATCGACTTCGCGCGGCTGCGCGAGGGCTTCCAGCGCTACGCCCCGATCGGCGCCGTCATTGGCGGCATCCTGTTGCTGGAACTGGTCTTCGTGCTCGGCAGTTGGCGCTTCGCCGACCAGGCGACGGGTGAGCTGCGGCTGGCGCCCAATCCGGGCAGCGGCGTGACCAATACCGAGGCGCTGGGGCGGCTGCTCTACACCGATTATATCTATCTTTTCCAGGCAGCCGGCCTGGTCCTGCTTGTGGCCATGATCGGCGCCATCGTGCTGACACACCGCGAGCGGCCGGGCACCCGCCGACAGAGCATTGCCGCCCAGATCGCGCGCAGCGGCTCCGTCACCCTGCAGTCGGTGCCGAGCGGCGCCGGCCTGCGCGAGCTTGGCATCCTGCGGCCGCCGCAGCCGGAGGAGGAGAAGCCGGCAGTGACGCATGACGGCCACCACGGCCACGGCCATGGGGGGCACCACTGAGATGACCATCGGACTTGCGCATTACCTGACGGTCGGGGCCATCCTGCTGGTCCTGGGCATCTTCGGTATCTTCCTGAACCGCAAGAACGTCATCATCATCCTGATGTCGATCGAGCTGATCCTGCTTTCGGTGAACCTGAACTTCGTCGCCTTCTCTGCCTCCCTGGACGATCTGGCAGGGCAGGTCTTCGCGATGTTCGTGCTCACGGTCGCCGCGGCGGAAGCCGCGATCGGGCTGGCTATCGTCGTCATCTACTTCCGCAACCGCGGCAGCATCGAGGTCGAGGAAATCTCGACCCTGAAGGGCTGAGGGCCATGTTCGTCGGCGCTGTCTTCTTTCCCCTGCTCGGGGCCTCGATCAGTGGCTTCTTCGGCCGCTGGATCGGCGACCGGGCGGCGCAGTGGTCCACCGTGCTCTGCATGGTGCTGGCCGCGATCTGCGGCATCCTGGCTTTCGTCGAGGTTGCGCTGGGCAGCCAGCCTACCACGGTGAACATCGTCACCTGGCTGGATGTCGGCGGGCTCGAGGTTTCCTGGGCGCTGCGCTATGACACGCTTTCGGTCGTCATGGTGGCGATGGTCACCTTCATCTCCACGCTGATCCATCTCTACAGCGTGGGTTACATGTCGCATGATGCGACGATTCCGCGCTTCTTCGCCTACCTCTCGTTGTTCACCTTCATGATGCTGATGCTGGTGACGGCGGACAACCTGGTGCAGTTGTTCTTCGGCTGGGAAGGCGTCGGCCTCGCCTCCTACCTGCTGATCGGCTACTGGTACGAACGCGAGAGCGCCAACCGCGCGGCGATCAAGGCCTTCGTCGTCAACCGCGTCGGCGACCTTTTCTTCATGCTGGGCGTGGCGCTCACCTTCTTCACCTTCGGCAGCATCGAATTCCCGGTGATCTTCGGGGCGGTGGCGCAGCACACCGGCGATACCTTCCTTGGGGTGAACTCCATCGAGTTGATCGGTGTGCTGCTGTTCCTTGGCGCCTGCGGCAAGTCGGCCCAGCTTGGCCTGCACACCTGGCTGCCGGATGCCATGGAGGGCCCGACGCCGGTTTCCGCGCTGATCCATGCGGCAACCATGGTAACCTCCGGCGTCTTCCTGATGGCGCGCATGTCGCCGCTGATGGAATATGCGCCGACGGCCCTTGCCATCGTCACGATGGTCGGCGCCTCCACCGCATTGTTTGCCGCGACCATCGGCTGCGTGCAGAACGATATCAAGCGGGTGATCGCCTATTCCACCTGTTCGCAACTTGGCTACATGTTCTTCGCGGCGGGCGTCGGTGCCTATCAGGTGGCGATGTTCCACCTCTTCACCCATGCCTTCTTCAAGGCCCTGCTGTTCCTGGGCGCCGGCAGCGTCATCCACGCCATGTCGGATGAGCAGGACATTCGCAACATGGGCGGCATCTGGAAGAAGATCCCGGTCACCTACGCGGTGATGTGGATCGGCAACCTGGCGCTGGCGGGCATCCCCTTCTTCGCCGGCTACTATTCCAAGGATGCCATCCTCGAAGCGGCCTTTGCCTCGCACAGCGGGGTCGGTACCTATGCCTTCATCTGCGGCATGGCGGCCGCCTTCCTCACTGCCTTCTATTCCTGGCGCCTGCTTATCCTGACCTTCCACGGCAGGCCACGAGCGGATGCCCATACCATGGAGCATGTCCACGAAAGCCCGGCCGTCATGCTGGTGCCGCTACTGGTGCTGGCTGCCGGTGCGGTGCTGACCGGGGCTATCTTCGCGCCGCTCTTCATCGGTGAGCATGAGCATGCCTTCTGGCACGGCTCGATCTTCAACGGAGAGCACAACCACATCCTGCATGCCATGCATGAGGTTCCTGCCTGGGTGCCGCTGGCGCCGACGGTGATGGGCCTGGCGGGCATCGCGCTGGCTTATCTCTTCTACATGGTCGCACCGGGCATCCCGGCCCGGCTGGCCACGACGTTCCGTGGGATTTACCTGTTCCTGCTGAACAAGTGGTATTTCGACGAGCTGTATGACGCCCTGTTCGTCCGGCCTGCCCAGCGCCTGGCGGTGAGCTTCTGGAAGGTGGGCGACGCGCAGATCATCGACGGGATGCCGAATGGCGCGGCCGGGCTGGCGGTTGGAGTTGCCCGCGGGGCGGTCCGGCTGCAGACGGGGCGCGTGGCGCATTACGCCTTCGCCATGCTGATCGGCCTCGTCCTCTTCGTCTCCCTCTTCCTGATCGGGCGCTGAGACATGAACGCCGCCGGTTTCCCGCTGCTCTCGCTGCTCACCTTTCTGCCGCTGGCGGGGGCGCTTATCATCATGTCGGTCCGGGGGGAGGAGCGCGTCGTCGCGCAGAATGCCCGCTGGACCGCATTGTGGACGAGCCTGCTGGTCTTCGGCCTCAGCCTCATCCTTTGGTTCAAGTTCGACAAGACAACGGCCGATTTCCAGTTCGAGGAACAACTCGCCTGGCTGCCGGAATTCGGCGTCGGCTACCACATGGGCGTGGACGGCATCTCGGTGCTTTTCGTGCTGCTCTCCACTGCCCTGACGCCGATCTGCATCCTCGCCTCCTGGGAGGCGATCGAGACGCGGGTGCGCGACTACATGGTCGCCTTCCTGGTGCTTGAGACCATGATGGTCGGCATGTTCGCGGCACTGGACTTCGTGGTCTTCTACATCTTCTTCGAAGGCGTGCTGATCCCGATGTTCCTCATCATCGGTGTCTGGGGCGGGCCCCGGCGGGTCTATGCCGCCTTCAAATTCTTCCTCTACACGCTGCTCGGCAGCGTGCTGATGCTGCTGGCCATTCTCTATCTGTGGCGCCTGGCCGGCACCACCGATGTGCCGGAGCTGTTCGCCCGCGGCGTTCCGGTTTCGGCCCAGGGCTGGATCTTCTTCGCCTTCCTCGCCAGCTTCGCGGTGAAGGTGCCGATGTGGCCGGTGCACACCTGGCTGCCGGACGCGCATGTGGAGGCGCCGACCGCCGGCTCCGTCATCCTCGCCGGCGTGCTGCTGAAGATGGGTGCCTACGGCTTCCTGCGCTTCAGCCTGCCGCTGCTGCCCATCGCCTCGGTGCAATATGCGCCGCTGATCTTCGTGCTCTCCATCGTTGCCGTGGTCTACACCTCGCTGGTGGCGCTGGCGCAGGAGGACATGAAGAAGCTCATTGCCTATTCCTCCGTCGCGCATATGGGCATCGTCACGCTGGGCATCTTCACCTTCGATCACCAGGGCCTGTCCGGCGCGCTGTTCACCATGCTGGCGCATGGCGTGGTCTCCGGCGCGCTCTTCCTCTGCGTCGGCGTGCTGTATGACAGGGTGCACAGCCGCCAGATCGCCCGGTATGGCGGGGTGGCCAAGGTGATGCCCTCCTACGCGATGGTGTTCATGCTGTTCACCATGGCCTCGATCGGCCTGCCCGGCACCGCTAATTTCGTCGGCGAGTTCCTGGTGATCGTCGGCGCCTGGAAGGTGAACCCCTGGGTCGCCTTCGGCGCGGCGCTCGGCATGATTCTCGGCGCGGCCTACATGCTGTGGCTCTACCGCCGCGTGGCCTTCGGCCGCATTACGCGGGACGACCTTCGGGCGCTGCTGGACCTCAGCCCACGGGAGTTCGCGGTCTTCGCGCCGCTGGTGGTGCTGGCCCTGTGGATGGGGGTCTATCCCTCCTCCTTCCTTTCCTTCTTCGAGGCCAGCGTCTCCGCGCTGCTGTCCAACCATGTCGCCGCGCTTGCCGCGCCGCGTCTTGCCGGGATGTGAGCCCGATGAACTGGACCCTTGCCCTGCCGGAGCTCGCCCTGGCCTGCGCCGGCCTCGTCATCCTGCTCGCCGGCGTGTTGCCGAAGCGCGAAAGCCATCTGGGCGTCACCATGGGTGTGGTGGGAGCGCTGCTGATGACGGCGGTACTGGTGCTCAACCAGGGCGAGGGCACCGCCTTCGCCGGCCAGTATGTGGCCGACCCCTTCGGCGCTTTCATGAAACTGCTGTCGCTGCTGGGCGCGGCGCTCTGCCTGGTGCTGGCGCTGGACTTCAACGAGAAGCAGGGGCTGGCGCGTTTCGAGTTCCCGGTCCTGGTGCTGTTCGCCACGCTCGGCACGATGGTCATGATCTCGGCGAATGACCTCATGTCGCTTTATCTTGGGCTGGAACTCCTGTCGCTGCCGCTCTACGTCATCGCCGCGTTCAACCGCGACAGCGGCCGTTCGGCCGAAGCCGGGCTCAAGTATTTCATTCTTGGCGCCCTGGCGTCCGGCCTGCTGCTCTACGGTTCCACGCTGGTCTATGGCTTCGCCGGCACCACCAGCTTCGACAGGCTGGCCGAGGCACTGAACGCCGAAACCGGCATTTCGCCCGGCGTGGTGGTCGGCATCGTCTTTGTCATTGCCGGCCTCGCCTTCAAGGTTTCGGCCGTGCCCTTCCACATGTGGACGCCGGACGTCTATGAAGGCGCGCCCACCCCGGTCACCGCCTTCTTCGCCTCGGCGCCGAAGGTCGCGGCCATCGCGCTGCTCACCCGGGTGCTGGTGGGGCCGTTCGGCGAGGTTTCCGGGCAGTGGCAGCAGGTAATCCTGCTGATCTCCATCGCCTCCATGGTGCTGGGCGCCTTCGCCGCGATCGGTCAGAACAACCTGAAGCGGCTGATGGCCTATTCCTCCATCGGCCATGTCGGCTATGCGCTGATGGGCCTGGCGGTGGATACCGACAGCGGCGTGCGCGGCGTGCTGGTCTATATGGCCATCTACCTCGTGATGAATGTCGGTACCTTCGCGGTGCTGGTGGCCATGCGCCGCGAAGGCCGTGCGGTGGAGGGCATCGATGATCTCGCCGGGCTGGGCCGCACCGCGCCGGTGACCGCGATGTGGATGGCCGTTTTCATGTTCTCCATGGCCGGCATCCCGCCGCTCGCCGGCTTCTTCGGCAAGCTCTACGTCTTCCTGGCGGCGGTGCAGTCCGGCTTCTGGACCCTGGCGGTGATCGGCGTGCTGACCAGCGTGGTTTCCGCCTACTACTATCTCCGCATCGTCAAGGTGATGTATTTCGATGCCGAGGTCGGGGCGCTTGACACGCCGGCGCCGGGCGTCGCCATGGTCATGGCCGGCACCGGGCTGGCGACCATGCTGTTCTTCCTGTTCCCGGCGCCGCTGCTCGCCGCGGCCCAGGCCGCGGTGGCCGCCCTGCTGGGGTGACCTCGCCACCAGTGGACGGCCAGGAGATTCCCCTGGCCGGGGGCTGGCGGCTTGGCATCCATGCCGAGCTGCCCAGCACCTCGGATCTGCTCATCAGGGCCGCGGAAAGAGGTGAGCCCGAGGACAGGGCGGTGCTGGCGCTGCGGCAGCTCGCCGGGCGTGGCCGGGTCGGGCGGCAGTGGCAGTCTCCGCCGGGCAATCTCTACCTCTCAATCCTGCTGCGGCCTTTCACCCCGGCGGCCGAAGCGCCGCAATGGAGCCTGCTCGCCGGCGTGGCGCTGTGGGAAGCGGCAGCGGGGCTGCTGCCCGACCCTGGCCCGCTGCGGCTGAAATGGCCGAACGACCTGCTGCTCGACGGCGCCAAATGCGCCGGCATCCTGGCCGAAAGCGCGTTGGGGCCGGATGGGCGGCTGGCTTGGCTGGTGCTCGGCTTCGGGGTGAATCTTGCGGTCGCGCCGGAAGTACCTGGCCGGCGTACGGCCCATCTCGGTGCCTTGGCCCGGCCGGAAGCCTTCGCGCCGCTGCTGCTGGCGCGTCTTCGGCACTGGCGGGACGTTCAGGCCGAACAGGGCTTTGCGCCGGTGAGGGCGGGCTGGGCGGCCCATGGGCCCGAAATCGGCACGCTGGTGGCCCTGGCGGATGGAACCGCCGGGGTTTATGCCGGGCTCGATGAGAATGGCGGTCTGCTGCTGCGGCAGGAGGATGGCTCGGGCATCCGCCGGGTGACGGCAGGCGAGCCGCTTGGGGCGTGAAGGCAATGCTGCTGGCGATTGATGCGGGCAATACCAATGTGGTTTTCGCGGTGCATGATGGCGCCGAATGGCGTGGTCGCTGGCGTGTCGCCACCCGCCCCGACCGCACCAGCGACGAATACGCCGTCTGGTTGCTGGCCCTGCTCCAGCATTGCGGATTGCGCCCGGCGGAGATTGACCGCTGCGTCATCGGCACGGTGGTCCCGGCGGCGCTCTATGGGCTGCGCCATCTCTGCCGCGACTGGTTCCGTGTCGAACCACTGGTGGCCCGTTCGACGCTCGATTGGGGCTTCGAGATCCGGGTGGACCGCCCGACGGAGGTTGGCGCCGACCGGTTGCTGAATGCCCTGGCCTCCCACCACCACTACCAGGGGCCGCTGGTGGTCATCGATTTCGGTACCGCCACGACCTTCGATGTGGTGGAGGAGGATGGCTCCTATATCGGCGGCATCATCGCCCCGGGCATCAATCTTTCGATCGAGGCACTGCACCAGGCGGCGGCCCGGCTGCCGCGCATCGGCATCGGCCGGCCGCAGGCGGTCATCGGCCGGGATACCATCGCTGCCATGCAGTCCGGGGTGTATTGGGGCTATGTCGGTCTGATCGAGGGTATCGTCGCGCGGATTCGCGCCGAATACGACAAGGAGTTGAAGGTCATCGCCACCGGCGGCCTGGCGCCGCTCTTCGCCGAGGGTACCACGGTGATCGAAAAGATCGACCCTGACATCACCTTGGAGGGCCTGCGCCTGTTGGCATTGCGCAACCCAGCCCCCACCTTGCCCAAGAACCCGGCGCGCGATCCCGCGTAGTCAAGGACATAATGGACGCTTCATCTCCCTATCTCGGCCCCGACAACAGCGCCGATCTTGCTTTCATCCCGCTGGGCGGCACCGGCGAGATTGGCATGAACCTCAATGTCTACCGCTGCGACGGCGCCCTTCTTGCCGTTGATTGCGGCATCGGCTTCGGCGGGCCCGAATACCCCGAGGTGGACGTCATGGTCCCCGACCCCGCCTGGCTGGTTGAGCGGCGGGATCGCCTGGTCGGCCTGATCGTCACCCATGCCCATGAGGATCATGTCGGTGCGGTGGCGCATCTCTGGCCGCAGTTGCGCTGCCCGATCTTCGCCGGGCCCTTCGTTTCCGCGGTGCTCCGGCGCAAGCTGGGGGAGGTCGGGCTGCTTGGCGAGGCCAGGGTCACCACCCTGCCGCTCAATGGGCGACTTTCGCTGCCCCCCTTCGACCTGCAATTCCTCCAGGTGGCGCATTCGATACCGGAGGCCCAGGCCCTCGCCATCCGCACCCGGCACGGGCTGGTGCTGCACACCGGCGACTGGAAACTCGACCCTGACCCGCTGATCGGCCCGCCGACCGATGAGGCCGCTTTCGCTGCCCTCGGCCACGAAGGTGTGCTGGCCATGGTGGGCGATTCCACCAACGCCATGGTCGAAGGCCATTCCGGGAGCGAGGGCGAGGTGCGGCGCAACCTCACCGCCCTGATCCGCGGCCTGAAGGGCAGGGTGGCCGTCACCTGTTTCGCGACCAACCTTGCCCGGGTGGAAAGCATTGCCCTGGCGGCGAAGGCGGCCGGGCGGCAGGTGGCGCTGTTCGGCCGCAGCCTGCGCAACATGGAGGCGGCGGCGCGGGAATGCGGCTATCTGAAAGGCATCGAGCCCTTCGTGCCGGAGGATGAGGCCGGCTACCTGCCTGACGATTCGCTGTGCCTGATCTGCACGGGCAGCCAGGGAGAACCGCGTTCGGCCCTGGCCAAGATCGCCAACGACACCCACCCCGCCATCGCGTTGGGGGAGGGGGATACGGTGATCTTTTCCTCCCGCATGATCCCGGGCAACGAACGCGCCATCCTGCGGTTGCAGGATGAGCTTTCGCGTCGCGGCTGCCGGGTGATGACCGCCGATGACCATATGGTGCATGTTTCCGGCCATCCGGCGCGGGACGAACTGAAGCGGCTGTACAGCCTGGTGAAGCCCCGCTATGCCGTGCCGGTGCATGGTGAGTGGCGGCACCTCACGGAACATGCCGCCCTTGCGCGGGAATGCCAGGCCAGCCCGTTCATCATCGAGGATGGCGATGTCCTCCGCCTGGCGCCGGGCAAGCCGGAGGTGGTGGAGGGCGTGCCGGTCGGCAGGCTGGCGCTCGATGGCAACCGGCTGCTGCCCATGGTTGGCGGCGTGCTGGCGGCGCGCAAGCGCATGCTGTTCAACGGCGTGGTGATGGCCAGCCTGGCAGTGGACCAGGACGGGCGGGTGCTTGGGACGCCTCAGGTTTCCGCTCCTGGCCTGTTCGACGGGGAGGATCTGGAACCGGCCCAGCTTGCCGCGGATGTGGCACGGGCGGTCACCGACCTGCCGGGCGCCCTGCGGCGTGAGGATGACGCACTGCGCGAGGCGGTGCGCTCGGCGCTGCGCAAGGCCGTCGGCCGCCGGCTGCGCAAGCGGCCATCGGTCAAGGTCCATCTGTTGCGGGTCTGATCCGTGTCACCCTTCACTGGCGTCGTGGTTTATCTGTTGATCTGGTGGGTGGCGCTGTTTGCGGTGCTGCCCATTGGCGTGCAGCCGGATGCCGAAGGCACCGAAACGCCGGGCGGCTGGCGCGGGGCACCACGGCGGCCGCGGCTCTGGATGAAACTGCTGCTGTGTACCGCGGTTTCGGCTGTGCTCTGGCTCGGCGCCTATGCGCTGATCACCAGCGATTGGTTCAGCTTCCGTAGCGGTTGGCTGGCGATGCCAGAAAAATAGGCGAAAAACCAGCCTCTTGGATGGTTCTCGCCTCTATTTCGTGCATATCCGGTCTGAGAGCCGTTTTTTTCGGCGCGTAGGGCACCGATTGCAATTGGAGACGTTAGGCAAAAGCGTCACCATCATTGTCAGGAAGAGGGTTGTTCCTCTTCCTGCCGTGTGACTGGCGTTTCCTCCCTAAACTCGGGCCGCACCACTGGTGCGGCCCGCTTTTTTATCCGCTCGTTGCCGCCCCGCCAAGGATGAATTGCGTCCGCTTCCGCTTTCGCAGAAAGTTTCCTGCCGGGAATGCCGTAGGCACATCAACAATCTTGCGCCGCGCGGGGGCGGGCGTTCCGCGTACAGGCTCGGGCGCCGCCCCTCTTCCGTGCGGCCGCGCCTGCCCTTATCGTCCCGCGCCCCGTAATCCCAGCCAGGCGCCGGGGCCCGCCCCAGCTTGCCGAGGATTCAGCCTTGCGCCTCTCCCGCGCCTTCCTGCCGACCCTTAAGGAAACCCCCGCCGACGCGACCATCGCCTCGCACCGGCTGATGCTGCGTGCCGGCATGGTCCGGCAGACTGCCGCCGGCATCTATGCCTGGCTGCCCTTGGGCTGGCGGGTGCTGCAGAAGGTCAGCCAGATCGTGCGGGAAGAGCAGGACGCGGCCGGGGCGCAGGAAATCCTGATGCCGACCATCCAGTCCGCCGAGCTGTGGCGCGAGAGCGGCCGCTACGAGGATTACGGCAAGGAGATGCTGCGCAGCCGCGACCGCGATGACCGCGAGATGCTGTTCGGCCCGACCAATGAGGAAATGGTCACCGACCTCTTCAAGACCTATGCGAAGAGCTACCGTGACCTGCCGCGCAACCTGTACCACATTCAGTGGAAGTTCCGCGACGAGGTGCGGCCGCGCTTCGGCGTGATGCGCGGCCGCGAATTCCTGATGAAGGACGCCTATTCCTTC
>JAEWCI010000508.1 GCA_023390705.1 Pseudomonadota bacterium | reverse complement strand
CCGCGCGGCCTAGTGGATGATGCTCAGATTGCCGCCGTTGCATGGGTTGTAGAGCTCGTACGGGACGCTGGTGGCCCTGTAGCGGCACCGGTTGGAAACCCCGCCCGGGGCAAGCAGGGATTGGTTGGCGCTGCCCACGGGTCTGCCGGTTGTCGTCAACGGGGCGTCCCGGCGCAGGCTGGTCGCCGGCACCGGGCCGTAATAGGGGCTGAAGGACGACTGGTTGCGCGTGGGCGACGCGGCATCGGCGAAGGAAGGGGCCGCCATCAGGAGAACGGCGGCAGCGGCCGGCAACAGCTTCAACATGGACACACTCCTCTGAACGCCGGAGTCATTTCCGGGGAAACAGAGGCTAATCGGGGCGCCCTCCTTCCGCTGTGGCCCAGCTCATACCGGCCGGCATTCATGCGGGCCGGTATGGCCTGCTGTCCGGCGCGCCGGCCGCCGCACCGGGTCTCCATTGCCGCAAGGCTGCGATGGAAACCCGGCACCACTCCCGGAGCCGAGCGGTCCGGGCGGATCCGGCCGGCAAGGGCCGAAGGCCCCGGAACACCGGAAGTCCTTGGTCCTTTCGCGGTCTTGGAGACCAGAAGCTACAGATGCTTGCCGCCATCCACCAGGATGGTGCTGCCGGTGGTCAGCCGGAAATGGGTGATGGCGCCGATGATGGCCACCGCCACGTCGTCCGCCTCCGTCACCCGCTGCAGCGGCGAGGCCGCGGCCTGCTTCTCCACCACCTCCCTAGACCGGCCCGGCACGAAGCCGGTCTGCACGGCGGAGGGAGAGATGCCGATGACACGGATCTCCGGCCCCAGCACCCGCGCCAGCGACCTGCCCATGGTGTCCAGCGCCGCCTTGGAGGCGCCGTATATGATGCTGCTGCCGGTACCGCTGATCGCCGCGACGGAGGAGATATTGATGATGGCCCCGTCGCCGCTGCGCCTCATCAGCGGCGCGAGGGCACGGATGGTGGCGAAGGGGCCGCGCACATTGGCCACCAGCACGCGGTCGATCAGCGCGTCGTCCAGCGCCTCAAGGTCGGCATGCGGCACCGCCCGGGTGGTGGCGGCCGAGTTCACCAGAACGTCGCAGCGGCCGAACCTGGCCTCCACCTCCGCCGCCGCGGCGCGCAGGGCGGCGCTGTCCTCCATCGGCATCCGCAGCGCGACATGGCCGCTGCCCGGCAATTCGGCAATCAGCGCCGCGGCGCGGTCGGAGCCATGGTTGTAGCCCACCACGCAGCGGGCGCCCGCCGCCGCCAGGCGCCGCACCGTGGCGGCGCCGATGCCGTTGCTGCCGCCGGTCACCACCGCAACCCGCCCGCGCAGGTCATAGACGCCCAGATTGCCGGGCCTCGCCTCGCTCATCGCAACTCCTCCCTATGACTCCGCCGGCGATCCTTCCATGATGGCGGCAAGAAACAAGGGGAGGGAACCGGATGCGCCGCATCCTCATGCTGCTGCTCCTGCTTGCCGTCCCGGCCGGGGCGCAGACCTGGCCGGACCGGCCGATCACTCTGATCCAGGGCTTCGCGCCCGGCAGCAACGGAGACATCCAGGCCCGCGCCATCGCCGCGCCGCTTTCCGCCGCGCTGGGCCAGCCGGTGGTGGTGGAGGCGCGGGTCGGCGCCGCCGGCAACATCGCCACCGAGGCGCTCACCCGTGCCCGGCCGGATGGCTACACCATCGGGCTGATCACCGGCGGCAACGCCGTCTCGGCCGCGCTCTACCGCCAGCTTCGCTACGACCTTCTGGGTGACCTCAGCTTCCTTTCCACTATTTCGGTCTTCCCCTTCGTGGTGGTGACCCGGGCCGAGGGCGGCTTCCCCGACCTGGCCGCCATGCTGCGGCGGGCACGGGAAAATCCGGGGCAGGTCACCTTCAGCTCCACCGGCATCGGTTCCACCCAGCACCTGACCGGCGAGTGGCTGGCGCAGCTTGCCGGGGTACGGCTGACCCATGTGCCCTATCGCGGCGGCGCCCAGCCGCTGACGGATCTGCTCTCCGGCCGGATTGACCTGATGGTGGACACCGTCACGGTCACCGGCGGTGCCATCCGCGCCGGCACGGTGCGGGCGCTCGGCATCACCAGCCCGGAACCCTGGCTGCTGCTGCCGGAAGTGGCGATGCTGCAGGCCAGCCTGCCGGGGCTGGAGGTGCTTTCCTGGACCGGGCTGGCAGCCCCCGCCGGCACCCCGGCGCCGGTTATCGCCCGGCTTTCCACGGAGATGCGCAAGGCGCTGGAGGCGCCGGAGATGCGCGAAAGGCTGGCGCCGCTGGGTGCCGTGCCGCGCTGGATGCCGCCTGGGGCGATGCGGGAGATGGTGGCGGCGCAGGTCGCCCGCTGGCAGCGCGTGATCGAGGCGGCCGGCATCGAGCGGCAATGACGGCTTCGTGACCCTTTTCCCCGCCCGGCGGGGAAGAATGGGTCTAGGCTGCTTCCTGGATGCGGCGCCCGGGTTCCCCCGGGAGCCTGGACGCCGCCATTGCGGGGTCCCGCACGACCCCAAGGGAGGCGCATCCGATGCCAGACTACACGGGCAGAGAACCTGGCGGGGCCCAGCCCCGCACCGTCGCATTGGTGGGGCCGCAGGGCAGCGGCAAGTCCACCCTGTTCGATGCGATGCTCGCCGCCGCCGGCGGGCCGCAGCGCCGCCCGGGCCAGGCCCGCGGCATGAGCGCCGAGTTGCGTATTGGCCATTGTTCCTGGCTGGACGATCCCTGGTGCCTGATCGACTGCCCCGGCTCCGTCGAATTCGCCCATGAGGCGGCCTGCGCCCTGGCGGTGGCCGATCTTGCCGTGGTGGTCTGCGAACCGGCACCGAACCGCGCCACGGCACTCGCCCCGCTGCTGCGCCAGCTCGAACGGCTCGGCCTGCCAGCGATGATCCTGGTGAACAAGATAGACACGCTGGACGGCCGGGTGCGGGACATGCTGGCGGCGCTGCAGCCGCTCTCCCGCCGCAAGCTGCTGCTCCGCCAGGTGCCGATCCGCGAGGGTGAAACCGTGGTCGGCTATGTGGATGTGGCCAGCGAGCGGGCCTATCGCTACCGCCGCGGCGCCGCTTCCGAGCAGATCCCCTTGCCGGCCACGATGCAGGCCCGCGAGACCGAGGCGCGCGGCGAGCTGCTGGAAGCGCTGGCCGACCACGACGACGGCCTGCTGGAGAAGCTGCTGGAGGAGGTGGCGCCAACCCCGGAGGAGATCTACCGCCCGCTGCACGATGGCGAAGGCAAGGGCGAACTGGTGGAGGTGCTGCTGGGCGCCGCCGAGCATGGCCACGGATTGCGCCGGCTGTGGAAGGCGCTGCGCCATGATGCTCCCTCCCCGGCCGAAACCGCGGCACGGCTCGGCATCGCGCCGGAGGGCGAGCCGCTGGCGCAGGTCTTCCGCACCATCCATGCCGGCCATGCCGGGCGGCTTTCCTATGCCCGCATCTGGCGCGGCACGCTGAAGGATGGCGGCAGCCTCAACGGCTCCCGCATCGGCGGCATCACCCGCTTCCCGGGTGGCGAGGCGCAGAAGGTGCCGGAGGCCGGCATGGGCGAGGTGGTGGCGCTGGGCCGCCTGGAAGGGGTCGCGACTGGCGCGACGCTGGGTGGCGAGCCGCTGGATTTCCCCACCCCGCCGCCGGCGGTCTATTCCCTCGCCATCAGCCTGGAGGACCGCAAGGACGAGGTACGGCTTTCCGCCGCGCTGCAACGGCTGCTGGAAGAGGATGCCGGGCTGTCGCTGACGCAGGATGCCGAACTCGGCCAGACCGTGCTGCATGGCCAGGGCGACATGCATCTGCGCCATGCGATGGAAAGGCTGGCCGCCGCCTCCGGCATCAAGGTGAAGGCAGTGCGGCCGCAGGTGGCCTACCGCGAAACCATCCGCCAGCCGGTGCAGCAGCATTCCCGGCTGAAACGCCAGACCGGCGGGCACGGGCAATTCGCCGATGTGAAGATCAGCATCGAGCCGCGGCCGCGCGGCGCCGGCTTCGCCTTCGACGAGAAGGTGGGGGGCGGCGCGGTGCCCAAGCGCTTCATCCCGGCGGTGGGCGAGGCGGCGGAGGAAGCCACGAAGAAGGGGCCGCTCGGCCACAAGGTGGTGGATATCGCCGTCACCCTGCTGGATGGCACCTTCCACTCGGTGGACAGTTCGGACATGGCCTTCGCCGGCGCCACCCGCATGGCCATGCAGGAAGGGCTCGCGAAGGCGGACCCGGTGCTGCTGGAGCCGATCGAGGCGGTCACCATCAGCGTGCCGCAGGACTACACAGCCAGCGCCCAGCGCCTGCTGGCGGCACGGCGCGGCCAGATCCTGGGCTATGCCGCGAAGCCGGACTGGGAAGGCTGGGACGAGGTGGAGGCGCTGGTGCCGGCGGCGGAGCTGCACGACCTGATCATCGAGCTGCGCTCCATGACGACCGGCCTCGGCAGCTATACCCACCGCTTCGACCACCTGGCGGAAACGCATATCAAGCGGTGACGCTGCGTGCGGGGGCGGCATGGTGGCCGCCCCCGTAGGTCAGCCCTGCCCTTGCGGCAGCACCTCGGCAATTTCCTCGACGAAGCAGAGTTCCTCCACCGGCTTCCCGCCGGGCAGGGCACGGACATGCAGCCACATGCCGTCGCGCGGATTCCCGGTGACCTCCACCAGGCTGCCATCCTTCAGCCGCAGCCTGGCACCGACCGGCAGATGCATCGCATTGATCGCCATCCCGTCCCCCGTTGCATCCTGCGTTGTCAGAAGAAGATGGAGAGATTCTTCGCCAGCAGCACGTTCTGTTCGAGGATGATCTCGCGCTTCGCTATCAGCCAGCTCTCGCCATGGCGGCGCAGCACATCGGTGCGACGGCCGATGAAGGTGTAGTTCTCGTATTCGATGCGGTTCTGATGGACCAGGAAACGGCAGCCCACCGTCACCTCCCGTGGGTCGTCCAGTGAAGGCTCGGCCGCCAGCACCCGGACATTGCTGACGAGGTGCGCGACGCGCGACAGCGGTTCCTCGGCATAGTGCACGCCCGTCAGGATCTGCTCCACGCGCTTGGTCAGCGTCCATTTGTCCTCGTCGAACCAGGAGATGCCGGTGCCGGGCACGGTGTTCTCCCGCGCCGCGTGCTCGCCGAATTTCACATTGCGACGCATCGGCATGAAATAGCTGATGTCCTCGGCGAGAAGTCCGAGCCATTCCTCGAAGCGGCGCTGGTCCAGCAGGTCGGCTTCGAGGAACAGGAAATCCGCCAGTTCCGCCTGCAGCGCGGCATAGCGGGGATGGCGGGCAAGGCTGCGGTCCAGCGTGGCGCTCATGGGCGCGGCTCCGGCTTGGGCAGCCTGCGGCCGCCCTGGTTGAAGACCGAACGGGGCACGCTATTCGGCCGCCTGTGCCGGGCGGGATGCGCCACCGATCAGCGCCTCCCATGGGCTGCCCTTCAGGTATTCCGCCCAGACACGGTAGTAGTTGCGCGGATTCTGCTCGCTCACCTGCAACGAGACATCGCCCTTCACCAACTGATCCTTCTGCCATTGGCCGAGCGACTGCTGGTAGTTGAAGGGGTAACGCCGGGCGATGGAGCCCCGGCTTGCCGCCGTGGCGTATAGCCAGTTCTCCATGTCGTCCTGCTCGGTCATGCCGGCGGGGCCGCTGTAGCGCATGTAGTAGTGGCGCAGAAAATCCTTCACTTTGGCCGGAGCGTCGGCATCCACCAGGAAGAAGCGCCATGCTTCCGTCTCGGTCGGCGAATGCGGGTGCCAGACACAAAGCCCGCGCGGCTGCCGCCCGTGGTAGCTGACATTGGGGAAGAGGTTGCCCGTGAAGGGGATCAGCCGTGCCTTCTCCCCCATCCGGCGCTTCCGCTCCTCGAAGCAGTGGCGGAAATAGTCCTCGATCTCCGGATCGCTCAGGAAGGCCGGGGTGTATTCATTGCGCGCCGACGCGATGGCGCTGTGCACGCCATGGCCGGCGGGGAAGCTCACCCAGACATGCTGGGCCTTCTCCATCTCGTCGTCGCGCCTGCCCTTCACCCCGGCCTGGGCGCTGGGGCCGATGCCGATGAGGTCCACCGAACGGTGCGACGGGTTGTGGTAGGTGTCGCCCAGGAAATTCTCCGCAGCGAATTTCCAGTTCGCGGGAAAGATCCAT
Organism: Pseudomonadota bacterium; assembly: GCA_023390705.1. Classification (GTDB taxonomy): domain Bacteria; phylum Pseudomonadota; class Alphaproteobacteria; order Acetobacterales; family Acetobacteraceae; genus JAEWCI01. The sequence goes on along the minus strand of JAEWCI010000508.1, from coordinate 7,523 downwards.
TTGTGCACGCCGATCACCTCGGAACCGCCGGGGCGGCCGTCGCGGCAGTCCAGCACGGCGTCCAGATGCTCGGTCGCGTCGCCCATATAGGTGAGGAAGTCAGGCGCCTGCGGGTCCCAGGTCGCCCAGATGGCGCCCTTGTAGCTGTGCAGCTTCGCCACCGGCACCAGGGAATTCGCCTCGCGGTCCAGCATGCCGTCGTAGAGCGAGCGGTAGAGCGGTACGCCCTGCAGCCTGCCGTCCAGCGTGTAGCTCCAGGAATGATACGGGCAGGTGAAGAGCGAGGTATTGCCGCTCTCGTAGCGGCACACCTTCATGCCGCGATGCCGGCAGGAATTCAGGAAGATGTGGATGCTGCCGGCCTTGTCGCGGCAGAGGATGACGCTCTCATCGCCCATGCGCGACTGGTAGAAGTCGCCCGGGTTGGGGATCAGGCTCTCATGTCCGACGAAGAGCCAGGCGCGGCTGAACAGCCGGTCCAATTCCTGGCGATGGATCTCCGGATTCACGAAGATCTCGCGGCTGATGAAGCCATGCTCGCTGTCCACCAGGCTCTCGATGGGCGGAAGGCTCATGCTTCCCTCCTTCTTGGCAGGGGGTCAGTCATCCCGCAGGAAGTCATCGGTGTATTCGCCGCGCGAAAGCTTCACCGGCACCTCGCCGCGGGCGCCGGCTTCCAGCAGCTCGGAACCGGCACGCAGGCCGGGCGCCGCCACCGCCGCCGCCTGAGCGGCGAAGCCGGCGGCCAGCCTGGCATCCAGTGTCCAGCGGAAGGCCGGCGCTTCCGGCATGATGCGCCAGAGGCCGGGGGTGCCGCCTTCGGGCGTCAGCAACACCTGCGTGCCGGCAGCCGCGCGGGCGAAGCCCTGCGCCTCCAGCCGCAGCGGTGCCCGTGCCGCGGCGTAGCGCCGCAGCAGCGCGGCAAGTTCGGCGAAATCCGCGGCATCACCGAGCATCAGCAGCATCGGGTGGAAGTCGCTCGGCAGGAAGCCGAACCGCAGCATTCCCCGCCCGCTCCCCTGCCCTATTGCTTTGCCAAGCCAGCGGCCTTCATGGCGTCGCCCAGGGACCGGTCGGCGTCGGCCAGATGGGTGGCGAAGCCGGTGGCATTGGCATAGACCGCGCCGAAGCCGCGGGCATTCAGGAAATCCTGGTATTCCTTTGACTTGAACACCTTGTCCAGCGCCACATCCATGGTGCTGCGCACCTGTTCCGGCAGGCCGGTGGGGCCGGCGATGCCGCGCCAGGCGCCGGTGTTGTAGTCCACCCCCATCGCCTCCTTAAGCGTGGGGATGTTGGGGAAGGCGGAAAGGCGCTCCGGCGCCATCACCGCCAGGCTGCGGGCGCGTCCGGCATCCAGCATGGCGCGCGCCTCGGGCACCGAGCAGGTGGTGAAGTCCAGCCCGCCCGCCGCCAGGTCCTGCATGGCAGGCGCCGCGCCGTTGCTCGGCACCCAGCGCACATGGTCCGCCTTCAGCTCCATGGCACCCAGCCACCCCGCCAGCGCCAGGTGCCAGATGCCACCCTGGCCGGTGCCGCTGGCCTTCATCTGGCCGGGCCGGCTGGCCTTGATGGCCTCCGCCAACTGGCTGACATTCTGATGGGGCGAGTTGCTGTTCACCTGAATGCCCGGCGGATCGTTGTTCATCAGGCCGAGTGGGGTGTAGTTGCGGTAGGTGATCTCGGTCAGGCCCTGCCAGTGCAGCATGCAGATCTCGGCCGTGATCATGCCCAGGGTGTAGCCATCCGCCGGCGCCTGCGCGATGGCGGCATGGCCGACCACGCCGGAGCCGCCGACCCGGTTCACCACGTTGAAGGGCTGACCGAGTTCCTTCTCCAGCAGGATGCCGATCATGCGCAGCACGGCATCGGTGCCGCCGCCGGCCGCCCAGGGGCAGATCATCTGCACCGGGCGCTGCGGCCAGCGCGGCTGCGCAATGGCCGGCGTGGCAAGTGGCGTGGCGGCCAAGGCAGTGCCGGCACCCAGCAGGCCGCGGCGGGTGAGATGGATCATGGCTGTGCCTCCCTTGGTCCGGGGCGGCGCCCCGTCCGATTTGCCGTCAGGCTAGCCTGCCCGCTTCGGCATCATCAAGCGGCTCAGCCGGTCTCCCGCCTCGCCCGGCGGTAGAGCCATGCCCCCAATGGCCACAGCAGCGCGCCGATGGTGAAGCTGGCCAGCACCGCGGAAACCGGGCGTTCCAGGAAGGGCAGCGGGTCGTTGTCGGACTTGATGAGGCTGGTGATGAAATTCTGCTCCAGCATGCTGCCCATCACGATGCCCAGCACCAGCGCCGCCACGGGGTAGCCGTTGCGCTCCATCACGAAGCCCAGCATGCCGAAGAAGCCGACCAGCAGCACCGCGAACAGGTTGTTGCCGGTGGCGAAGGCACCCACCGCGCAGAGCAGGATGATGACTGGCATCACCCCCGCACGCGGTGCCCGCAGCACCAGCGTTGCCACCCGGATCATCGCGATGCCCAGCGGGATCATGATGATGTTGGCCAGGATGAAGATGATGTAGAGCGCGTACATCGAACTCGCGCGCTCGGTGAACAGGGTGGGGCCAGGGTTCAGCCCCTTCATGTAGAGCACGCCGATGGCGATGGCCGTGATGGTGTCGCCCGGGATGCCGAAGAGCAGCGCCGGCACCCAGCCGCTGGCGAGCGAGGCATTGTTGGATGCCCCCGCCTCCACCAGCCCTTCCGGGTGGCCGGTGCCGAATTTCTCCGGCTCCTTCGACCATTTCCGGGACATGGCGTAGCTGACCCAGGCGGCCAAGTCGGCGCCCGCGCCGGGCAGCACGCCGATGATGATGCCGATCAGGTTGCCCCGCCACATCGGCCACTGGTACTTCCTCGTCAGCCTCCATTGCCCGGCCAGGATGGAGCCGAAGCGCCGCGGTGGCAGGGGCGGCGGCGGCGGCGTCACCATGGCGCGCATCACCTCGCTTACCGCGAAGACGCCGACCAGGGCGGGGATCGGCTCGATGCCGCCCAGCAGGTCGGTGATGCCGAAGGTGAAGCGCGGCGTGCCCGCCGGGTTCTCCATGCCGATGCAGGCGAAGAGCAGCCCGAGCAGCATCGAGGCGATGGCCTTGATGGGCGAGGAACGCGCGACCAGCGTGGCGCACATTAGCCCCAGCAGCGCCAGCCAGAAATATTCATAGGAGGAGAAGGAGAGCGCCATCTCCGCCAGCGCCGGCGCCATGACGACCAGCGAGACGGTGCCGACGACGCCGCCGATGGCGCTGAACCACAGCCCCGCGCCCAGGGCCAATTCCGCCTGGCCCTTGCGGGTCAGGGCATAGGCTTCGTCCGTATAGGCGGCGCTGGCCGGGGTGCCGGGGATGCGCAGCAGGCAACCCGGGATGTCGCCCGAGAAGATCGCCATGGCGGAGGCGGTGATGATGGTCGCCACCGCGGCGATCGGCGACAGGTAGAAGGTGACCGGCACCAGCAGCGCCGTTGCCATCGTTGCGGAAAGCCCGGGCAGCGAGCCCACCACCAACCCGTACACTGCGCTGGCGAGGATGGCGACCAGCACATCCGTCGCCGCGACCAGCCGGAAGCCTTCCCAGAGATCGCTCATGCTACCAGGGCACCGGCAACAGGCCCTCGGGCAGCGGCACCCGCAGCAGCTTGGAGAAGACGAGATGGATGGCGAGCGGCGCCAGCAGTGCCAGCGGCAGGGCCAGGCGCGGCCGCGCGCCCATGGCCAGCGCCGCCACCCCCACCATGGCGAAGGCGGTGGGCAGGAAGCCCAGCCGCTCCACCGCCAGCACGTAGAACAGCAGCAGCGCCGGCGGGATCAGCGCCCGCAGGCCGAACAGCAGCCGGCGCAGCAACGGCATCCCGGCGCCGAAATCCTCCCCCGGCTCCTCGAAGCTCCGGCCGATGCCCAGTGCGATCAGCACGCCGCACAGCACCATGCCGCCGCCGATCACTATGGGAAAGACATTGGGGCCGACATCCTGCCCCGGCACCGGCGGCAGGCGCGAGCCACCCCAGGCGGCCAGCGCCCCCAGCAGCGCGATGGCCGGCCCCGTGACACGATCCGACAGACGCATGCCCGCCGTCGTCCTCAGCCGGCAGCGAGAAGCTGCGCCGCGGTGCGCCCGGAATTGCCGTAGCGGATGAATTCGAAGCGGGCGACCGGGTCCACCTCCCGCAGCCAGTCGGCCTCCAGCCAGAGCCGGTACATCAGCCGCTTGGCCTTGGGGTCGTCCTGGAAGGCGCGGCGGGCATGCAGCACGGTGTAGTTGTTGGCGAACTGGACATCGCCCGGCCGCAGCCGGCATTCGAACAGCAGGTCCGGCTCGTGGCAGATGGCGTCGAAGCTATCGAGCGCCAGCCGCTCCAGCGGCGAAAGGCGCACGCCGGTCGTGCCCTCGGCATGGGTGATCCAGGAACGGGCGTAGCGGCAGCTTATCCTGCCGCCGGCCTCGGAGAAGACGGGAATCTTCTCGCGGCTGAAGGGCGGCTCGCCCGGCCCCTGCTCGCCCTTGCGGCAATAGGTGAAGCCGTTGAACAGCAGCGGCACCAGTTCCGGGTGGCGGGCCAGCATGCGGTTGTAGGCGCTGGTGGCGCTGACCAGCATGGATTCGCCGCCCACCGGCGCCTGGCGCACGCACATCAGGGCCACGATGTCCGAATTGTCGTTGTGCAGGCCAAGCTCGGCGGCCACCTGATAGGCGCGGACATTGCGGTCGCTGTAGCTTAAGCCCCGGTCAAAGACGCCGGCCACCAGATCGGCTGCCGCGTTCTGCGTCACGGCGGTGCCGAGATGGGTGCCCAGGCCCCAGAGGATCAGCCGGTTCTCCTCATCGCTGTAGCGCTCCACCGGGAGGCCGCGAAGCTGTGCCAGGCCCCGGCCGGTGGAGAGTTCGGCGCGGATACACGCCAGCACGCCCGCAAGCTCGGGCAGCGGGAAATCCTCCTGCCGTAGCGCGTAGAAGGGGCCGGGGCGGCCGGCGACGGCGCGGAAGGCGCGGTCCAATGCGGCGATGTGCCCGGGCTCCAGCGTGATGATCCATGAATCGTCGCGCTCCAGATCGGCGCGGGTCCAGGCGCTGGCTTCCTCGGCCGGGCGCAGGCTGATGGCGGGCATGGCGTTTCCTTTCCTTGCCACTGATGCTCCCGCCGTCGGGCCTTCCCGGTCAAGCATCGGGATGCCCCCCGCTTCCCCACTCGCGGCTTCGGGCGCAGAATGGGGCGGAAGCAATCCGGAGGAGATGCCCGTGCCCATCCAACCCGCCGCAAAGTTGCGCGAGATCGCCGAAGCCCTGCTGATCGGCGCCGGCGTGCCGCAGGACGAAGCCGCGACCGTCGCCCGCGGCGTCGTGGACGCCAACCTGGCGGGCCATGACAGCCACGGCATCATCCAGATCCCGAGCTATATCGACCGGGTGAAGGCCGGCCATATCGTGCCCGGCGCGCCCTTCACCATCGTGCAGGAGAGCCCGACCACCACGGTCGTCGATGGTCACTGGAATTTCGGCTATGTCGTCAACGAGAAGGCGATGAAGCTGACGATCGAGAAGGCGGAGAAGCAGAACATCGCCGCCTGCACCGTGTTCCGCCAGGGCCATGTCGGCCGGCTCGGCAGCTACCCGCTGATGGCAGCACGCGCCGGCATGATCGGCATGGCCTGGGCCGATTCGGGCCGCTCGCCCAAGGCGGTGGCGCCCTTCGGCGGCGCCGCGGCGCGGCTCGGCACCAATCCCTGGTCCATCGCCGTCCCCTCGGACCTCGACGGCCCGCTCTATATCGACATGGCGACCAGCGCCGTGGCGGTCGGCAAGATCAAGCTGGCCCAGGCGCGCGGCCAGAAGATTCCGAAGGGCTGGGTGGTGACCAAGGACGGCGCCCATACCGATGACCCCAATGGCTACAATGGCGGTGGCGCGCTGCTGCCGCTCGGTGGCCCGGGCGAGGGCTATAAGGGCTACGGCCTGGCGGTGATCGGCGAGGTGCTCTGCGGGCTGCTGACCGGCCTCGGCTTCGGCGTGGAGCCGACGGGGCGGCACAATGACGGCACCTTCATGATCGCCATCAAGGTGGATGCCTTCCGGCCGCTGCTGCAATTCCGCAAGGACGTGGCGGATTTCGCCAATTACCTGAAGGCGACGCCGCCCTCCGAAGGCAGCAAGGGCGTGCTCTACCCCGGCGAGATCGAGAACCGCACCGAGGCCGAGCGGGCCGAGAAGGGCATCGAGATCGAGGATGCCACCTGGAAGAAGCTGTGCGAGATGGCGAAGGGCTACGGCGTGGCCGGGAAGCTGGGCATCGGCTGACCATGGCGGGCCGGCTTCAGCCGGCCCGGGTTCCGCGGGCCTCGGGCGCGGCAGCGTCCGGGGCCTTGCGTTTCATGGACGCCGGTCGGAAGCCACCCTGGCAGGGAGATTGCGTCAGAAACTAGGGCTGGAGCGGTTTCTGCATGTACAGACAGGGTGAAACCGCTCTGGCGGCCGTGCCGGGACCATGCTGAGTTCGCCGCATGCTCCTACTTTCGCCATTCGACTGGATCGCCCTCGGCATCTTCCTCGCCTGCTGGACCGGCTATGCGGTGGTGGTGGACCGCGTGCCGGCGATCCGCGCCCGCAGCGTCATTGCCGCCATGGACCAGCACCGGCTGCGCTGGATGCTGGCCATGCTGCGGCGGGACAACCGCATCGGCGACATCAGCATCATCGGCAACCTGATGAACTCCACCAGCTTCCTTGCCAACACCGCCATCTTCATCCTGGGCGGGTTGGTGGCGATGCTCGGCAGCCCCGATCTCGGCCGCCGCATCTTCGGCGCGGTGCCCTTCGCCGAGGTGCCGGCCGATACCGCCGCCTGGGAGTTGCGCATCGGCCTGCTGATTCTGATCTTCGTCCGGGCCTTCTTCGAACTGACCTGGGCGCTGCGCCAGTTCAACTACTGCTCCATCGTGGTCGGCAGCGTGCCGCCGGGCGGTGACGAGCCGGAACACCGCCAGCGCGCCGAAACCGCGGCCAGGGTGGCCAACCGCGCTGCGCGTCACTTCAACACCGGGCTGCGCGCCTATTACTTCGGCCTGGCGGCGCTGGCCTGGATCCTGCACCCCCTGGCGCTGATCGCCGCCAGCCTCTGGGTAGTGCACGAATTGCACCGGCGGGAATTCCGTTCAGTGGTCCGCGAGGCGCTGCAGGAAAGGTAAGTTTCAGCCGCGCTGCTACAGCAGCCTGAGGTTCGATCCCGAACGCAACCCACTGCGGGCCATTGCCTGCAGAGCAGATTCACGCTCCCGGGCGTTCACGCCTGTCCGCGACCTGCTCTATCCGCCGCAGCTCCGCCCAGTATTCGCGGAACATGCTGATGCGCACGGCACGCTCCAGGCCGCGGGCGAGGATGCGGTCCGGGTGGAAGCGCAGCGCGAAGGCGCGTTTCGCGCGCCTGAAACGGTCATCCGGCATGGCGGCGGAGTGGCGGTCCGCCAGGCGCAAGGCCACGCGCAGCCGCGCCACCTCCGCAGCCAGGGCGGCGCTGCGCTCGGCCTCCCGC
>JAEWCI010000455.1 GCA_023390705.1 Pseudomonadota bacterium | reverse complement strand
CTGCTGTGCCGCGGCCAGCAGGGCATCCCAATGCTGTGCTGTTGGCGTCTTGCCGATGGCTCGAAGCATCTGCGGTCCCCTTTCCAGGATGGAGAGGGACGCAGGATGGCGCCGGTTCGGGCGAAGCCTCCACGACCGAAGGGGCATGGTGGCGATGCCCTGCGCTTATCGGGCAGGTGAAAGCGGCACGGTGTTCCTCGGCCCTGTGGCAGGCGCCAGCGGACAGCGGGCATTGGCGGCGGCTCTGCATCCCTCCTGGAACCGGCCCGCTGCAGCACTGGCCCGCTATGGCATCCTGGCCGGCGCGCTGTACCACCGGGCACCGGATGGTGGCGCATCGCCGCAATGTTCACCGCAGAGGCCAACCCGAAGGAATGGAAGAACTGAGTTGCCGGCCCGGGGGCGATCCGGGCCAAGGGCGGCAGGGTCTCGGCATCACTTGGGCGCGAGGCACGCGGTTGAACGCGGCAGGCAGGGGAATCACGGCGCTCCGTGGCGCCTGGCCAAGGCCGTGCTCCAGCCTGGGCAATGGCAGTTCCTCCGGCCCGCCACCTCACATCAGCGCATCCCTGGAAAACTCGGGACGGGTCCCAATCGTTCGTGCTGTGATCCAAGGGTCTGGCATGGTGCCGGCGGAAACGCCGGACCATGGGTGGGGAGCAGGCAATGAGCGAGCGGAATCCCTTGTCGCTGCATGTGCCGGCAACGCCGGTGCGCCCGGGCGACAAGCCGGATTTCAGCCGCATGGCGGTGCCGCGCGCCGGTGAGGTCCGGCGGCCGCCGGTGGATGTGGCGGCGCATGACATCCACGATCTCGCCTACAGCATCATTCGCGTGCTCAACCGCCAGGGTGACGCGGTCGGCCCCTGGAAGCCCGAGTTGGACGCGGATGCGCTGAAGGAGGGGCTGCGGGCCATGATGCGGACCCGCGCCTATGACGCACGGATGATGACCGCCCAGCGCCAGGGCAAGACCTCCTTCTACATGCAGTGCACGGGGGAGGAGGCGGTCGCCTGCGCCTTCCAGACGGCGCTCGCCAAGGGCGACATGAATTTCCCCACCTACCGCCAGCAGGGGCTGCTGATCGCGCAGGGCTGGCCGCTGGTGGACATGATGTGCCAGGTCTTCTCGAACGAGGCGGACCGGCTGCGCGGGCGGCAACTGCCGGTGCTGTACTCGGCGAAGGATGCGGGTTTCTTCTCCATCTCCGGCAATCTCGCCACGCAATATGTGCAGGCGGTAGGCTGGGCGATGGCCTCGGCGATCAGCGGCGACACGCGCATCGCCGTCGGCTGGGTCGGCGAAGGCTCGACCGCGGAGAGCGACTTCCACGCGGCACTGGTCTTCGCCTCCGTCTACCGGCCGCCGGTGGTGCTGAACGTGGTGAACAACCAGTGGGCCATCTCCTCCTACCAGGCGGTCGCGGGCGGGGAGAGCGCCACCTTCGCGGCGCGGGCGCATGGCTACGGCATCCCCTCCCTGCGGGCGGACGGCAACGACTACCTCGCGGTGCACGCGGTTGCCTGCTGGGCGGTGGAGCGGGCGCGGCGCAACCTGGGGCCGACCCTGATCGAATGGGTCACCTACCGCGCCGGGCCGCATTCCAGTTCCGACGACCCGTCCCGCTACCGGCCGAAGGAGGAGTCGGATGCCTGGCCGCTGGGCGACCCGATCGAGCGGCTGAAGAAGCACCTCATCGTGCTGGGTGCCTGGAGCGAGGAGCGCCACACGCAGTTGCAGGCCGAGATCGAGGAGGAAGTGCGCGAGGCGGCGCGCGAAGCCGAGAGCCACGGCACCCTGCATGGCGGCCCGAAGCCCAGCGCCGCCGCCATGTTCGAGGAGGTCTTCAGGGATATGCCCCACCACCTGCGCGAGCAGCGCCAGGAATTGGAGGCCGGGGCGTGATGCGTGGCACCGCGACGGGAGCCTGAGCCATGCCGCACCGGACCATGGTGGAGGCGATCCGCGACGCGATGGAGGTGGCGATGGCACGCGACCCGCGCGTCGTCGTCTTCGGCGAGGATGACGGCTATTTCGGCGGCGTGTTTCGCTGCACGGAGGGGCTGCAGCGCAAATACGGCACCTCCCGCTGCTTCGACGCGCCGATCTCGGAGACCGGCATCGTCGGCGTCGCGGTGGGCATGGCCGCCTATGGGCTGCGCCCTGTCGCCGAGATCCAGTTCGCCGACTACATGTATCCGGGCTATGACCAGATCGTCTCCGAGGCGGCGCGGCTGCGCTACCGCTCCGCCGGCGAGTTCACCGCGCCGCTGGTGGTGCGCATGCCCTGCGGCGGCGGCATCTTCGGCGGCCAGACCCACAGCCAGAGCCCCGAGGCGCTGTTCACCCATGTCTGCGGCCTGAAGACCGTCATCCCCTCCAATCCCCATGATGCCAAGGGCCTGCTGATCGCGGCGATCGAGGACGATGACCCCGTCATCTTCCTGGAGCCGAAGCGCATCTACAACGGCCCCTTCGACGGCCATCACGACCGGCCGGTGGTGCCCTGGTCCCGCCACCCGCTCGGCGAGACGCCGGACGGGCACTACACCGTGCCGCTGGGCCAGGCGGCGGTGCGGCGGGAGGGCGAGGCGGTGACCGTGCTCGCCTACGGCACCATGGTGCATGTGGCCGCGGCGGCGGCGGCGGAATCCGGCGTGGATGCCGAGATCGTCGATCTGCGCACGCTCGTGCCGCTCGACATCGGGACGATCGAACGCTCCGTGCGCAAGACCGGCCGCTGCGTGATCCTGCACGAGGCCACGCGCACCTCGGGCTTCGGCGCTGAACTCTCGGCGCAGGTGCAGGAGCGCTGCTTCCATCACCTGGAGGCGCCCATCATCCGGGTGACCGGCTGGGACACGCCCTATCCGCACGCCCAGGAATGGGACTACTTCCCAGGCCCGGCCCGTGTTGGCCGCGCCTTGCGGGCGGTGATGGAGGAGGTCTGAGATGGGCGCCACCTTCATCGTCAAGCTGCCTGATATCGGCGAGGGCGTCGCCGAGGCCGAGGTGGTCGGCTGGCATGTCAAGGTCGGCGACATGGTGCGCGAAGACCAGGTGCTTGCCGAGGTGATGACCGACAAGGCAACGGTGGAGATTCCCTCCCCGGTCGCCGGCACCGTCACCGCGCTCGGCGGCGAGGTCGGCGCGATGCTTGCGGTAGGCGGGGAGCTGGTGCGGCTGGAAGTGCCGGGCGGGCGCGGCGAGACGGCATCACCGCAGCCTGAGAGGGCCGAAGCCGCGGCCCTCGTCGCACCGGCCGAGGCAGCGGCACCCCCGCCGGTTGCGCCTGCTATGCCGCCGGTGAGCAGCGGCAAGCCGCTCGCCTCGCCGGCCGTGCGCCCGCGGGCGCGGGATGCGGGCCTGGATCTGCGCCAGGTGCGGGGCAGCGGCCCGGAAGGGCGCATCCTGCATACGGATCTCGACGCCATTCTGCGTGGCGGCGGAATGGCCGCGCGGATCCCAGCGGGGCCGGCCGCCAGGAGCGATGTCGAGGAGATCCCGCTCAGCAGCCTGCGCCGCCGCATCGCCGAGCGGATGGCGGAGGCGACGCGCCGCATCGCCCACTTCTCCTATGTGGAGGAAGTGGACATGACGGCGCTGGAGGAATTGCGCGAGGCGCTCAATGCCGGCGCCGCCGGGAAGGACCGGCCGAAGCTCACCCCGCTGCCCTTCCTGATGCGGGCGCTGGTCAGGGCGGTGGCCGATTTCCCGCAGATGAACGCGCATTACGACGACGGGAAGGGGGTGATCCGGCGCCATGGCGGCGTGCATATCGGCATTGCCACCCAGACCCCGGCCGGCCTGGTGGTCCCGGTGGTGCGGCATGCCGAGGCGCGCGACCTGTGGGATTGCGCGGCCGAGCTTCGGCGCCTGTCCGAAGCCGCGCGCCAGGGCCAGGCGACGCGCGAGGAGCTGGGCGGCTCCACCATCACCATCACCAGCCTCGGCGCGCTGGGCGGCATCGTCAGCACGCCGGTGATCAACCTGCCGGAGGTCGCCATCCTCGGCGTCAACCGGATGGCGGTGCGCCCGGTCTGGCAGGGCGGCGGCTTCGTGCCGCGGAAGATGATGAACCTCTCCTCCTCCTTCGATCATCGCGTGATCGATGGCTACGACGCGGCGGCCTTCATCCGGCGCATCAAGATGCTGCTCGAACAACCGGCGATGTTGTTCATCGGGCAAGCCTGACGCGGCCGGGAGAGTGGCGGAGACCACTGCCGGCGGAAGTTGCTCTCGGCACCCTGGCCATGCCGATGCTAGAATTCGGCATGCCTGCCAGCCGCCCCTGGCCGGCCGGGGAGGTCCCTGCGTGCCCGATTCCGCCTGCATTGCCGAACTGCTGCAGCTTCTCCCGGTTGCCGATGCTGCCCGGCAGGCGCTGCGTGACCGCCTCGCCGGGCCGGACCGACACTATCACGGTCTGCACCATGTCGCCCTGCTCTGGCAGCGACATTGCGCGCTCGGCGCCGGCCTGCCCGTGACGCAAGCGCCCTGGCACCGGCTGATCGCCTGCGCCATCGCCTTCCATGACTCCGTCTATGACGCTGCCCGGCAGGACAACGAAGCCGCTTCCGCCGCCCTGTGGCGCGCCGCGGGGCCCGCCCTGCCGGCGGCGGAGACAGACTGGGTGGCCGGCACCATCCTTGCCACCACCGACCACCTCGGCGCCCGGCCGGAACCGGGCATGGCGCCGGATGCCTGGGCGGCGCGGCTGTGGATGCTCGACCTCGACCTGACGCCGCTGGGTGAGGCGCCGGCCGGTTTCATCGCCAACACGGCCCAGCTTCGTGCCGAATACGCT
>JAEWCI010000447.1 GCA_023390705.1 Pseudomonadota bacterium | reverse complement strand
CCCCAACCACGACGAGCGCCCGGCCGGCACGCCGGTCGATACGCTGGTGCTGCACTACACCGGCATGCGCACGGCGGCGGAAGCGATAGCCCTGCTGCGCGACCCCGATGGGCCCAGGAAAGTCTCGGCGCATTACGTGGTGGAGGAGGACGGGCTGGTCCACGCCATGGTGCCGGAGGAACGGCGCGCCTGGCATGCCGGCATCTCCCACTGGCGCGGTCATGAAGGGCTGAACGGCCGCTCCATCGGCATCGAGATCGTCAACCCCGGCCATGAATGGGGCTACCGCCCCTTCCCGGCGCTGCAGATGGCGGCGGTGGCGGAGCTCTGCCTCGGCATCCTGGAACGCCACCCCATCCCGGCGCGCAACGTGGTGGCGCACAGCGACATCGCGCCCGACCGCAAGCAGGATCCGGGCGAGCTGTTCGACTGGCCGGGCCTCGCCGCGCTCGGCATCGGGCTGTGGCCCACCGCCATGCCGGCAACCGCGGCGCGCGACCCGCTGCCGCTGCTGGCCCGCATCGGCTACCGTACCGACCTGCCGCTGGACGTGCTGCTGGCCGCCTTCCAGCGCCACTGGCGGCCGGAACGGGTGGACGGCATCGGCGACAAGGCCACACTCGCGCGTCTTTCCGCCGTCGCCGCGCTGTGCGAAGCGGATCGCGATTGACGCGGCGCCGCGGCATGCGCATTTCCCGCCCGCGCCAGGCGGCCGGACGACCGCTGGCGATGGCCTCGGCCATCGCTGGAGGAAAGTCCGGGCTCCACGGGAATACGGTGCCGGCTAACCGCCGGCGGGGGTAACTCCCCAGGGACAGTGCCACAGAAAGCAAACCGCCCCGGCGCCTCGGCCCCGGGGCAAGGGTGAAAGGGTGCGGCAAGAGCGCACCGCGCCCCCGGCAACGGGGGCGGCACGGTAAACCCCACCGGGAGCAAGGCCGAATAGGGGCGGCCGGCGGCGTCATCCATCGGGGTGGCGGACGCAGGGGCATTCCCGCCCCGTCGCCCGGGTTGGCCGCGCGAGGCGCGCCGTGAGGCGCGTCCCAGAGGAATGGTCGTCCCATCCCCGCTTTCCAGGGGGTGGACAGAACCCGGCTTACAGGCCGTCTGGCGCACACTACTCCCAGTTCTGTCCACAAGCTTGTCCACAGCCGGATCGGGCCGCCGAAAGAACAAACAACGAATGCTTGGGCGGTGATCACGTTTGCCGCGCCGGTTCTGACAAAGCCCGCGTTTCCTCAGTCTAACCGCCTCAAAAATCCCGATTCCCGACCATGACCTTGTTTCCCCGGAATGAGTTGGAATGGGCTTTTGCCCTTGCTGGCCCGTCCTCTCCCATGTTATCCCAATGGGTATCCCGCGAAGGATGCCACGACGCTCGGGGGGGCGAGTGATCCGGACCGGGAGGTCGGGCGAGCCGGTGGGGTCGGGGGGCCCCGCCGGCCGTCTATCAGGGGGCAGGGCACGCCGCAGCCGGGGGAGCATTCAGGGGCGATGCTCCATTTCACGGGCACGCTGGATGGAACGTTCGACGCGAAGAAGGCGCGGCTCTCCATGCCCGCCCCCTTCCGCTCCATCCTCAACCGCCTCAATGCCGAAGCGATCGTGCTGCGCGCCAGCGCCCACGCCCCCTGCATCGAGGTCTGGCCCGAGCCCGTCTTCCGCGCCGAAGTGCAGCGCGTGCTGGGCAAGCTGAGCCCGCTCAACCCGAAATACCACAAATTTTCACGCCAGCTCGTGGGCAATGCCCACACCCTCAGCATCGACGGCGAGGGCAGGCTGGTCCTGCCCCCGGCGCTCGTCGCCCATGCCGGGCTGGAGACGGGGCCGGTGAAATTCGCTGGCAGCGCCGAGGTCTTCCACATCTGGGCGCCCGCGGCGCTGGCCGCGAACGACGCCGCCATCGCCGATGACGACGAGGACGCCGAGGCTTTCGCCGCCCTGCTCGAGGAGCGCCGGGCATGAGCGACGCGCGCCCCTCCCCGGGCCATCTGCCGGTGATGCTGGACGAGGTGCTGGCCGAACTCGCCCCGCGCGATGGCGGCCGCTACCTGGACGGCACCTTCGGCGGCGGCGGCTATGCCGCGGCCATCCTCGGCGCCGCGCAATGCACGCTCTACGCCATAGACCGCGACCCGGACGCCATCGCCCGCGGCGCCGAACTGGCGGCGCGCTTCCCCGGCCGGCTGCACCTGGTGCAGGGCCGCTTCGGCGACATGCTGGCGCTGATGCAGGAACGCGGCGTCGCCGCGCTGGACGGCGTGGTGCTCGATCTCGGCGTCTCCTCCTTCCAATTGGACGAAGCGGAGCGCGGCTTTTCCTTCCGCGCCGACGGGCCGCTCGACATGCGCATGGAGAAGCGCGGGAAATCCGCCGCGGACCTCGTCAACACCCTTCACGAATCCGAGCTTGCGGATGTTCTCTTCACCCTGGGTGAGGAGCGCTTCGCGCGGCGCATCGCCCGCGCCATCGTCGCGGCGCGGCGCGAGACACCTATCGAGACGACAGGGAGGCTGGCTGAGATCGTGCGTGCGGTGGTTCCCCGTGACCCATCCGGTATCGACAGCGCCCCGCGCAGCTTCCAGGCGCTGCGCCTGGCGGTGAACGACGAGCTTGGCGAGGTGGAGCGCGGCCTGGACGGCGCCAGGGCGCTGCTGGCGCCGGGCGGCAGGCTGGTGGTGGTGGCCTTCCATTCGCTGGAGGACCGCATCGTCAAGCGCTTCATGCAGCAGGCCGCCGGCCGCCAGGGCGGCGCTTCCCGCCACGACCCGGCCGCGCTGCGCGGCCC